>JALYLX010000144.1 GCA_030773995.1 Chloroflexota bacterium | reverse complement strand
GCCCGCGACAGCACGAATAGCACATCCGACAGGCGGTTCAGCCATGGCAGGAGGTGCTCGCCGTCAAGCTGGCCGCCATCCGCGAGGGCCACGACCCGCCGCTCGGCCCGCCGGCACACCGCGCGCGCGAGGTCCAGGCGAGCCGACAGCTCGTCCTCGCCGGGGATGACGAACCGGGCGGCGATGTCGACGGTCGCGCGGATGGCCGCCGCGTGCTCCTCGAGCTCCGCGACCGATGTCGCATCGATCCGCTGCGGCAGCCGCGCACGATCGCTTGCGGGCGTGCCCACGTCGGACATCGCGACGTAGAGTGCGCGCTGCAGCTCGAGCAGCGTCTCGGCAACGGATCCCGACGCGATCGCCCGGGCGAGGCCGATGGCCGACTGCGTCTCGTCCAGGTCGCCGAGGGCCTCGATCCGCGGGTCGGTCTTGCGGATCCGGCCGGGACCGAAGAGCGAGGTGTCTCCGGTGTCACCGGTCTTCGTCGTCACGCGTGCTTGACGCTTCGCATCGGGCATTGCGCGCAGTTTAGGCAGCCACCTCCGCTGCTATGCTCGGCTTGCTTCCAAACGGGTTCCAGGAGGGAAAGCACATGCCCACCGGTGGTGGAGACGCTGGCGGCAAGAAGGCCAAGAAGAAGTCCAAAGAGCAGCTCGAGAAGGAGCTGAAGAAGCGCGGGAACGTCGCTCCCGTGAATCCGATGGCCTTCGAGGTCATCAAGCCCAAGCGCAAAGAGAAGTTCTAGCCGTGGCGGTGCCGAGCAAGTCCGTGCCGTTGTCGTCCGAGGGGTCCAAGAAGTTGAGCGAGAAGACGAAGGCCATCGACGCGGCCATCCTCCAGATCGAAAAGCAGTTCGGGAAGGGCTCGATCATGAAGCTGGGGGCCGAAGGCACCCAGAGCATGGACGTCATCCCGAGCGGTTCGCTTGCCCTCGACCTTGCCCTCGGCGTCGGCGGGTACCCGCGTGGCCGGGTCATCGAGATCTACGGCCAAGAGGCATCGGGAAAGACGACGCTGGCGCTCCACGCCGTCGCCTCGGTCCAAAAGAGCGGTGGCACCGCGGCGTTCATCGACGCCGAGCACGCCCTCGACGCCGGCTGGGCCCGGACCTGCGGCGTGAACACGGACGAGCTCCTGATCTCCCAGCCGGACAACGGCGAGCAGGCCCTCGAGATCGCCGACACCCTCGTACGGAGCGGCGCGGTCGACCTCGTCGTCATCGACTCGGTCGCGGCGCTCGTGCCGAAGGCCGAGATCGAGGGCGAAATGGGCGATGCGCACGTCGGGATGCAGGCCCGCCTGATGAGCCAGGCCTTGCGCAAGCTCACCGGCACGATCTCGAAGACGAAGACCACGGTCATCTTCATCAACCAGCTCCGCGAGAAGATCGGCGTGATGTTCGGATCGCCGATCACAACGACCGGTGGCAAGGCGCTGAAGTTCTACGCGTCGATGCGTCTCGACGTTGCCGGCATCGAGCAGATCAAGAACGGCACGGACGTGATCGGTCGGCGGGTACGGGTCAAGGTCGTGAAGAACAAGGTCGCGCCGCCGTTCCGGGTCGCCGAGCTCGAGATCCTCGCGGTCGAGGGCATCTCGCGTGAAGGCGGCCTCGTCGACATGGGTTTGCTCACCGGTGTCGTCACGAAGTACGGCGCGTGGTTCAACTACGGCGAGACCCGTCTCGGCCAAGGCCGGGAGAACGCCAAGCAGTTCTTCCGCGACCATGCCGACATCGCGGCCGAGGTCGAGGCGAAGGTCCGCGAGAAGTCGGGCGCCATTCCGGCCGGCGGCCCGGATGAGGAGAGCTAGCCGGCCCGCACGCGACGCGCCTCCGGTCGGCGACGCCTACGACGAGGCCGTCCGTTATCTCGGTTCGCGTCCGCGCAGCGTCGCCGAGATCAAACGGCACCTGGGCACGAAGCGGTTCGACGACGCGGCGCAGGAGAAGGCCATTGACGCGCTCCGCGCGCAGCGGTACATCGACGACGAGGCCTTCGCCCGGTACTGGGTCGAGCAGCGCGCGCGGTTCCGGCCGAAGGGCGCGCGCGCGATCGTGAGCGAGCTCATGGCCAAGGGCGTCGCGCGCGAGACGATCGACGTCGTGCGTGGGGAGGCCGATCCGAATGCCGAGACAAAGCGAGCGCGCGAGGTGATCCGCCGGCCGATGACGCGCTGGCTCTCGATGGACGAGCGCGAACGGAAGCGAAAGATCCACCAGTACCTCGTCACGCGCGGCTTCTCCTACGACGTGATCGAAGAGGTCATCGCGAAGCCGGAGGCCGACGACGAGTGAGCGCGACGGGCGGAGGGCCGCGTGACTCGATCGCACGCAACGTCGAGCAGTGGACGAAGAACAACCGGGAGGCGCTCGACGCCCGCGCGAGCGGCTCGTGGGCCCGGACCGAACCCACGTGGGGCATCTTCGGCATTCGCGACGCCGACCTCGGCTCACCGCTCGGTGACGTCCGCGGACTCGACGTCGTCGAGCTTGGGTGCGGCACCGCGTACTTTTCGGCGATCCTCGCGACGTTGGGCGCGCGGCCGGTCGGCGTCGACCCGACGCCGGCCCAGCTCGCGACCGCACGGCGCATGCAGGAGGAAACCGGCGTCCGTTTCGCGCTGGTAGAGGCCCCGGGCGAGCGCGTTCCGCGGCCGGATGGGTCGTTCGATCTGGCATTCTCTGAGTACGGCGCGTCGCTGTGGGCCGACCCGACGCAATGGGTTCCCGAAGCGGCACGGCTCCTTCGGCCCGGCGGGCGTCTGGTCTTCATGACCAACTCCGTGCTCGCGCTGCTCTGCTCGCCGGACGAAGGAGACGTCGGCGAGCGGCTCGTGCGCCCGCAGAACGGCATGTACCGCTACGAGTGGCCGGGCGAGGTCGGCGTCGAATACCACCTCTCGCACGGTGACTGGATCGATCTCCTTCACGAGCACGGGTTCGAGGTCGAGCGCCTCATCGACGTGTACGCGCGCCCCGAATCGACCAGGCACGAGTACTACGGGTACGTCAGTCCGGAGTGGGCCCGGCGGTGGCCGGCAGAAGAGATCTGGACCGCCCGGAAGCGGGCCGGCTAGCCGCCTGCGATCGCGTCGATCGCCTTCGCCAGGTCGATGTCGGCCTGCGATATCCCCTTCGTGATGTGCGTGGTGAGGACGAGCCGGACCGTCTTGTAGCGCTCGATGTGGATATCCGGATGGTGGCCGGCGGCGGTCGCCGTCTCCGCGACCCGGTCCGCGAACGCCATGGCGCTCTTGAAGCCATTGAGGGTGTACGTCTTCGTGATCGCCTCGCCCTGGCGCTCCCAGCCTTCGAGCTCGCCGAGCAATTCGGTGAGCAGCGGCTCCTCCAGGCGCTGTTCGCTTTCCGGCACGGCCATCCTGCTATTCTCGCCTCACTTAACACTTGTGAACTCCCGGCGCCCGGGGCACGCCGTCCTGAGCGCCGATTCCGCGAACGGGGGCCTGCGCCCTCACAACGGCGCCGGTTTCGCCTACGCGGCACACGGAAAGGAACCTGGCCATGCCCGAGAACCTCGCCGTGGGCGTCATCGCCCTCGCCGCCGGGTTGCTCGTCGGGTTCGGGATCGCTCTCCTCGTCCGCCGGAGCATCGCCCTGAACAGCGAGACGACCGCGCGCGCCACCGCCGACCGGCTCCTCGCCGAGGCCCGGACCAAGCAAAAGGAGATCATCCTCGACGCCAAAGACGAGGCCCTGAAGGTCGCGAAGACAGCCGAATCCGAGAACCGCGAGCGCCGGGCCGAGCTCCAGCGCTACGAGAGCCGGCTCGACAAGAAGGACGAGCAGCTCGATGCCCAGGTCGCCGAGCTGGCGAGCAAGGAACACAAGCTCGCCGAACGTGAGTCGTTGATCGAGGCGGAGCGGGCGAAGATCGAACAGCTCCAGGAGGCGCAACAGGTCGAGCTGGCGCGGGTCGCCGGACTGACCCAGGACGAAGCGCGGGGTCTGCTTCTCGAGAGCGTCGAGGAGGAGATGCGCGACATCACGAACCGGAAGGTGCGTGAGTACGAGATCGAGGCGCGGGAGCGCGCGGATGAGAAGGCCCGCGCGATCATCACGATGGCCCTCCAGCGCTACGCCGCCGAGCACACCGCCGAGCACAGCGTGACCGCGGTGGCGCTCCCGAGCGACGACATGAAGGGCCGGATCATCGGCCGTGAGGGTCGCAACATCCGGGCACTCGAGACGCTCACCGGTGTGGACGTCATCATCGACGACACGCCGGAAACGGTCGTCGTCTCAGGCTTCGACCCGATCCGCCGCGAGGTCGCGAAGCGAGCGCTCGAGCGCCTTCTCGTCGACGGGCGGATCCACCCGGCGCGTATCGAGGAAGCGGTCAACCGCGCCCGGACCGAGATCGACCAGTCGGTGAAGGAAGCCGGCGAGGCCGCCGTCTACGAGGTCGGCATCGGAGCGCTCCATCCCGATCTGGTGAAGTACCTGGGCCGTCTCCACTTCCGTACGTCGTTCGGCCAGAACGTGCTGCGCCACTCCATCGAGGTGGCGCACGTCGCAGGCATGCTCGCCGCGGAGACGGGCTACGACCAGCAGACGATGAAGCGTGCGGGACTGCTCCACGACATCGGCAAAGCGATCGACCACGAGGTCGAGGGTGCGCACACGGTGATCGGCGGTGAGCTCTTGAAGCGGTACGGGTTCCCGCAGACGATCATCGACGGCGTCGTCGGACATCACGGCGACGTCGAGCCCGTGACGATGGTCGGCACGCTCATCTCCGCGGCGGACGCGATCAGCGCCGCCCGTCCCGGCGCCCGCAGCGAGATCGTGTCCAACTACATCCAGCGCCTCACCGAGCTCGAGGCAGTCGCGAACAGCTTCCCGGGCGTCGAGAAGTCCTTCGCGATCCAAGCTGGCCGCGAGGTCCGCGTCATGGTCAAGCCGGGCGAGATCGACGACCTCCACGCAGCGCGGCTGGCGCGCGACATGGCCCAGAAGATCCAGGAGACACTCCAGTACCCGGGCCAGGTCAAGATCACCGTCATCCGGGAGACGCGCGCGGTCGACTACGCGAAATAGCCGCAATGCGCATCCTGTTCGTCGGTGACGTCGTCGGCCGGCCGGGCCGCGACGCGGTCGCCGCGCTCCTGCCGCGGCTGCGCGACGAGCTGCATGTTGACCTCGCGATCGTGAATGGCGAGAACGCCGCCGGCGGCGCAGGACTGACCGCCGAGATCGCGCGCGAGCTGCAGGCGAGCGGTGCCGACGTCGTGACAACGGGCAACCACGTCTGGGATCAGCGGCAGTTCATCAACGAGATCGAGAGCCTCGACTTCGTGCTGCGTCCGCTCAACCTGCCGCGGAACAATCCGGGTCGCGGCTCCCTCGTCGCGCAGGGTGTGCTCGTGGTGAACGCGATCGGGCGCACGTTCATGGCACCAGCCGACGATCCATTTCGCGCGATGGACGACCTGCTCGCGGCGCGGGGCGCCGGCGCGCCGGCGCTCACGATCCTCGACTGGCATGCGGAAGCGACGAGCGAGAAGCTCGCGATGGGCTGGCACCTTGACGGCCGGGTGACGGCGGTCGTCGGCAGCCACACCCACGTGCCGACGGCGGACGCACGCGTCCTGCCGAACGGCACCGCGCTCGTTTCCGATGCGGGCATGGTCGGCCCGCGCGACTCGATCCTCGGCATGCGCACCGAGGTCATCGTCGAGCGGTTCCGGACCGGATTGCCGAAGCGTTTCGAGGTCGCGGACGGCGCGGTCGTCTTCGGGAGCGTCCTCATCGACGCCGACGATGCGACCGGCAAAGCGCGCTCGATCGAGCGCGTGGATCGGATGCATCCGGCGTGAGCCCGGGCTACCCGATCGACCTGCACACGCACTCGCTGCGCTCCGACGGCGCGCTCGAGCCCGCCGAGCTCGTCGCGCGCGCGGCGCAGCGTGGCGTCCAGGTCCAGGCGCTCGCGGATCACGACACGCTGGCGGGCGCGGCCGAGGCGATCGCGGTGGGAGAGCGGCTCGGCGTCCGCGTCATCCCGTCGACGGAGCTCAATACCGAATCGCAGTGGGGCGACGTCCATATCCTCGGATACTTCCTCGATCCGGCAGACACCGCGCTCGAGGACCGCTTGCGTTGGCTCCGGGAGCACCGCGGGCGGCGCATCGAGCTGATGGTGGAGAAGCTGAATGCGCTTGGGTATCCGATCGCGCTCACCCGGGTCATGGAGATCGCGCAGGGCGGATCGCTCGGCCGGCCCCATTTGGCGCAGGCGCTGTTCGAAGCAGGTCACGTGCCGACGTACGACAGCGCGTTCAACACGCTCATCGCGAAGGATGCCCCGGCGTACGTATCGCGCGTCGGGTTGACGCCGCTCGAGGCGGTCGAGCTCGTCGTCGCGCACGGCGGCGTGCCGTCGCTCGCGCACCCCTTCACCGTCGTCGGCCTCGAGGAGCTCATGCCGCTCATCGCCGCCGCGGGGCTCGCCGGCATCGAGGCCTATTACGGCTCGCATCCGCCGGCGATGACCGCGGCGTGTCTCTCGCTGGCCCGCCGCTACGACCTCGTGCCCACCGGCGGCAGCGACTTTCATGGCCGCGGCGAGCATGGCGCGCCGCTCGGTGGCGTGTTCGTCCCGCCCGAGACGATCGAGGCGCTCGAAGCCCGCCGGAACCGTAAGCCCGCGACTACCATGGCGGTCTCGGTGGAGGGGGAGAGCTGATGGCTCGCGCCATGCGCCCGGTCGTCGTCCTCATGCTGATTGCGACCGTCCTCTTCATCGCGGATGGCATCCTCGACCACAACGTCGCCGGCCGGGGCGGGTTCGACGACCACAAGGGCATCGGGTGGACTTCCTACCTCTTCGCGTTCGTGAACCTGCTCATGGCGGTCGCCGTAGCGCGAGGCAGCGAGCGCACGCTGCTCGGGCGCATCGCGGTCTCGCTGTTCTTCATCGTCGAGCGTCCGGTCACCGCGTTCGTGCTCGGACCGACGCCGGTCGAGGCGATCGCCGTGCACCTTGCGACGGCGCTGGTCGAATTGGTCATCTTCGTCGGCGCACTGCGGCTCTGGCGGCTCGGCCACAGCCTCGTGCCCGCGGATATGGACGCGATGTTCGCGCTCGACTCCGCCGCACCCCGGCCTGACGCGACACTGCCCGCTCCCATGCCGGCCGTGCCCGTCGACACACCTGTGGGGACCGACGCGCGCGCCGGCGGGGACTCCGCCTGGCTGCTCGGGATCCTCACGCTGCTGCTCGCGGCGATCCTCGTCGCCGACGGAGCCGCCGCGGGGTTCATCCCCGGCGGCGTCGATTGGGGTCTCTCGGGGGGCTCGTCCGGCTGGCTCGTGTACCTCTTCGCCCTCGTGATCCTCGCCGTCGCGACGCGCGCCGTGCACGGGGGGACCATCGCGCTGCGCCTGCTGTTCGCTCTCGCACTCATCTTCTTCATCGAGCGGGCGTTCAGCCCGTTCGCACTGAAGATCGTCGATCCGGTGCAGCTCGGGCTGCACGGTCTCGCGGCATTCGTTGCGCTCGGCCTGGCGCTCGCGACCGCGAGAGCGATCCGGAGCGGTGGCGATCGCTCGGCATCGTCGCGCCGCGCATCCTCGGCGACCTGATCGTGACGAACGAGGTGGCCGGCGCCGCGGAGCGGCTCGTCGCGCAGGTCGGGCGCGTGGTGGTCGGCAAGGACGAGGCGGTCGAGCAGCTGTTCGCGGCGCTCCTCGTCGAGGGCCACGTGCTCCTCGACGACGTGCCCGGAGTGGGGAAGACGACCCTCGCGCGCGCGGTCGCGCGGTCGTTCGACCTCGAGTTCCGTCGGGTCCAGTGCACGCCGGACATCGTGCCGTCGGACATCACCGGCGTGTCGATCTTCGACCAGCAGGCGGGCCGGTTCGAGTACCGTCCGGGGCCGCTCATGGCGAACGTCGTCCTCGTCGATGAGATCAACCGGGCCACCCCACGCGCGCAGTCAAGCCTCCTCGAGGCGATGCAGGAGCGCCAGGTCACCGTCGACGAGGCGACGCACCAGCTGCCCGACCCGTTCTTCGTCATCGCGACGCAGAACCCCATCGAGCTCGAGGGGACCTTCCCGCTGCCGGAGGCGCAGCTCGACCGGTTCCTCTTCCTGCTGAATCTCGGGTACCCGTCCGACGTGCAGGAGGACGAGATGCTGCGGGTGCACGGTGCGGCCACGCTGGACACCGGGACCCTCGACCCGCTCTTCGATCGCGCGGCGCTCGCCCGCTTCCGCGATGCCGTTCGCAGCGTGCGCGTGGCGGACGCGATCCGCGGGTACCTCGCCGCGATCGTGCGCGCGACGCGCGGGATCAGCGGCGTCGAGCTCGGGGCGAGCCCCCGGGCGTCGATCGCGCTCTTCCGCGCGGCGCAGGCACGCGCGGCGATCCACGGTCGTGATTACGTGCTCCCCGACGACGTGAAGCGGCAGGCGCCGGCGGTGCTGCGCCACCGGCTGTTCCTCGACGCCGATGCGCAGATGCGTGGCCGCACGCCAGCCGCGGTGGTGAGCGAGGTCCTCGGTCGGGTGCCCGTGCCGGCGGAGGAGCCGCGACCGGTCGGATGACCATCCAGCGCACCGGGCTATTCCCCTGGCCGATCGCCGTCATGCTCTTCGTCGGCGCCGCGATCACTCGCGAGCCGGTCGTGCTCCTCGCCGCCGCGGCCGCGCTCGCCGGCTGGGCCGTGTCGTTCGCCACCTCGCGGATCGCCCTGCGCGGCGTCGAGGTCCAGCTGGAGCTCACGCCGTCGCGGATGGTCGCGGGCGACGTGTTCACCGGTCGCATCGTCGTCGCGAACCGCAAGCCCTTCCCGATGCCGTGGCTCGAGGTGCGCCTCGATCTGCCGGAGGGCATCGACCCCGAGCCTTCGGCACCCGGGATGCCCCACGGTTCCGTCGGTGCGGGATTCGCGCCGCGGGCCCACGAGCGGGTGACACTTGCCTTCTCGCTTCGCGCCAGGCAGCGCGGCGCGTACGAGCTCGGCCCGATCCGGCTGCGCAGCGGAGACTGGCTCGGCTTCACCAACGCCGACAGCGTCCTGGACCCTCGTCAGTCGATCGTCGCGTACCCGAAGCCGCTCACCGTGGCCGACCACCACCGGCCGTCCCTCCGGCCGCTCGCCGAGACCGCGACGAAACGCGGGCTGCTGCCCGACCCACTGCGTTTCCGCGGCGTGCGCGACCACCGGCCAGGTGACCCGCGCAAGGAGATCCATTGGAAAACATCCGCGCGGCTCGGTTCGCTGCAGACGAAGGTCTACGAGCCGGCGACGAGCCTCGATGCGGTGTTCCTCCTGAACGTCGCGACCTACGACCAGTACTGGATCCAGGCCGATCCCGAAGCGACCGAGGTCGTCATCTCCGCCACCGCCGAGCTCATTCGGCTCGCTGCCGACGCCGGGCGGCAGGTCGGCCTGATCACGAACGGGATCGATAATGTGACCCACGAGCGCCCACGATCGGCGCTCGGTCGCGGTCCCCGGCCGCTCACGCGCAGCATCGAGATCCTCGCGCGGCTCAGCCCGTACGCGTCGCACTCGCCCGAAGCGGTGTTCCTGCGCGAACGTGGTCGGCTGCCGTGGGGCGCGACGCTCGTCTGCGTCACGCCGGTGCTCGGCCCGCATCTCGCCGGCGCGCTCCTCGGCCTTCGCCGCGCGCATCACCGGATCCTCGCGGTCTCCATCGAGGAGCCGGACGAGGGCGTGCGGGCGCGGCTGCGCTCGGCCGACATCACCGTCGACAGCCTGCGGATCGGAGCGCGCCGTGCGGCGGGGTAGCGCGCAGACGACGATCGCCGCCCTGCTCGTGGTGCGCAGCATCATCGAGGCCGTGCTGTTCGCGGCGATCCTCGCCGCCGCGCAGATCGCGACGATCGGCGATCGGGCGATGCCGATCGTGACCGTCGCGCTCGCGTTGACCGCCGCCGGCATCGTGCTCGCAAGTGTCCTGCGCGACGCGCGCGCCGACCGTCAGAACACGGCGATCGCGCTCGGCGCGATGGGCGCGGCCGCGGCCGTCGGGCTGTACTACATGCCGCCGCACCACGACGGGCTGATGATCCTCACGCGACTCGTCCTCTTCGGCATCATCGGCGAGGCGTTCGTCTGGCGGAATCTCACCGTCGCGCGCTCGCTCGCGCGCTGGTCCGACGCGCGGAACGCCGGCTTCGCCGCGATCGGTGCCGTGGCCCTTGTCGCCCTGCTCCCGGGACTCATGGATCGCACCGGTCTGCTGATCGCCGGGCTGGCCGCGACGGCCGCGACCGGCATCGCGCTCTCCCTCGCGCGATCGGCCGAGGAGCTCGCCCTCGCCGGCCGTGAGGCGTATGGCGACACCGGCCGCACGACCGCGTCGGGGACAGCGATCCTCCTGGCGGTCCTCTCGGTCGTCGGTGCGATCTTCGCGCCCTTCACCGGCGATCTCATCCGGCAAGCCGGCGACACGGTCGCGCCGATCATCGGGAACCTGCTGTACGGCGCGCTCCTGGCGCTCGGGTACGTGGCCGAGTTCTTCGTCACCGTGATCCGCTCGCTCTTCCGGGGCGGGACCTTCCCACAGCTGCGGCCGTTCGCGCCGCTCACTCCCGAGGAGGAGGCCGATGCGGTCCGGCAGATCGAGGCGACCCGGCCGTTCGTGGTCGGCGCGGTCGAGATCGTGATCGCCGCGTTCGCGCTGATCGTCGTCATCATCCTCGTCGACCGCATGACCCGCGAGCGGCGGCAGACGCTCCCCGAGGGCGCGACCCTCGACCGCGAGGCGGCCGCCGGCGAAGGCATCGGCGCGTTCATTGCGGGACTGCTGCCACGGCGGGCACACCGGCCCCGCCCGCCCCGCGACGACGGCACGCCGGCGGGCGCGCTGCGGGCGATGTACTGGCGCTACCTCGTGCGGAGCGCTGCGAGCGGCGTGACCTGGCGGGCGCCTGGCGAGACGCCGGCCGAGCATCACCGTCGGGCCGTGACGAGGGCGCCTCGCCACGAGGCGGCCGCGGTCCTTGTGCGCGCCTTCGAGGACCTTCGCTACGGCGGGCGCGACCCGGATACCGCCACCCTCGCCGCCGCGCGCCGATCGCTCGCGGCCCTCGAGGAGCCGCGATGAACGTCGTCGCGATCGTCGGACCGACCGCCTCGGGGAAGAGTGCCGTCGCGCTGCGGGCCGCCGAGCGCAGCGGTGGTGAGATCGTGTCGGCCGACTCCCGCCAGGTCTACCGCGGGATGGACATCGGGACGGCGAAGCCGACCGCCGCGGAGCAGCGGCTGGTCCGCCATCACTGCATCGACCTCGTCGACCCTGGCGAGCCGTATGACGCCGCCCGCTATCAGCGCGACGGGCGGGACGCGCTCGCGGATATCGCCGCTCGCGGGAGGACGGCATACGTCGTTGGCGGCACGGGTCTGTACATTCGGGCGCTCCTGGACGGGCTGGTCCTGGACGCTGCGCCAACGGACGGGGCACTCCGTGCGACGCTCGAGGCGCGGGCAGAGGCGGAGGGCGGCGCGGCCCTCCATCGTGAGCTCGCCCGCATCGATCCAGCCGCGGCCAAGCGCGTCGATCCGCGCAACGCGCGGCGTGTCGTCCGCTACCTCGAGCTCGCGCTGCTCGCCGGACGCGTGCCGGCCGAGCGTGGCGCGAAGATCGCCGGTCCGCGCATCGGCCTCGATCCGCCCCGGGCGTCGCTCGATGCCCGGATCGACGCGCGCGTGCGCCAGATGGTCGACGGCGGCGTGCTCGAGGAGACCCAGCGACTCGTCGGCCGCGGCCTCGACCCGCGACTCCCGAGCATGAGCGGCCATGGGTACGCGCACTGGGCCGCGCACCTTCGCGGCGAGCTCACGCTCCAGGCGGCGATCACAGCGACCGCGAAGGACGTGCGGGCGTACTCCCGGCGGCAGATGACGTGGTTCCGGCGCGATCCCGCTATCCGTTGGATCGATCCGACGACCGCGGACCCGCTGCCGCTGCTCGAGCAGGCCGCCGCGTGAAGTTCACGAAGATGCACGGCTGCGGGAACGACTTCCTCGTTGTGGATGAGGCCGTGTCGATCGACGCCGCGCGCGTTCGAGCGCTCTGCGACCGGCGCACGGGTGTCGGCGCGGACGGGATCCTGGTCATCGGCGCAGCGCAGGGCCGGCGCTGGCCCTTGATCATCCACAACGCCGACGGCTCCATCGCGGAGGCGTGCGGGAACGGCTCGCGCTGCGTCGCGCGGTACCTCCTCGACCGGCATGGTGGTGATGCGCTCGTGCTGGACACGGCGAGCGGTCTCGTGCGTGCGTGGCGTGACCCCGAGGGCATCGGCATCGAGCTCGCTGCGCCGGAGCTCGGCGCGTCACTTCGCATTGATGGGCGCGAGGCCCGCACCGTGCGGGCCGGGAATCCGAATGTGATCATCTTTGTGGACGATCCCGCGCAGGAGGACCTCGTCGCGCTCGCGGCGGCGTCGACCGCGCTCGCCGGCCCTGCGAACGTGGGTGCCCTCGCGCCGCATGGGCCTGCCGAGATCGCGCTTCGCGTGCACGAGCGCGGCGTGGGCGAGACCCTCGCCTGCGGCACCGGATCGTGTGCGGCGGTGGCAGCCGCGGTCGCGCGCGGCGATGTGACCAGCGATACGGTCCGCGTTCGGCTGCCGGGTGGCACACTCGTGGTCCGGCCGCGAGGCGACCACTACGAGCTCGCTGGCCCCGCCG
>JALYLX010000143.1 GCA_030773995.1 Chloroflexota bacterium | reverse complement strand
GCCGAGCGGACGACCCGCATCCCCTTGCCGCCGCCGCCGCCAGCCGGCTTGAGGAGGACGGGGTAGCCGATCCGCTCGGCCACGGTGCGCGCCTCGGCTTCGTCGCGGAGCGGCCGCATCGTCCCCTCGGCCACCGGCACGCCAGCCGCCGCCGCGAGCCGCCGCGCCGACGTCTTCTCACCGAGCGCGCGCTGCACGGTGCCCGGCGGGCCGACGAACGCGAGGCCCGAGGCGGCGACCGCGTCGGCGAAGTCCGCGTTCTCGCTGAGGAAGCCGTAGCCCGGATGGATCGCGTCGCATCCGGCCCGCTTCCCGACCGCGATGATCCGGTCCATATTCAGGTAGCTCTCTCGCGGCGACGCCGCGCCGATCGGGTACGCCTCGTCCGCGGCACGCACGTGCGGGGACGCGCGGTCGATGTCGCTGTACACCGCGACCGTGATGATCCCGAGCTCGCGACACGTGCGCATGACCCGGAGCGCGATCTCGCCGCGGTTCGCAACAAGCACCTTTTGAAACATTGGGCCGGCTAGATCTCGTCGGGGCCGACGACGAAGCCGAGTCGCGACGTGCCGCGTCGCAACGCAAGGTCGATCGTTACGAGCCGGCAGCCCAATAGCTTGGCCAGGGCAACGTACTCAGCGTCATGGGTCTTTGCCCAACCGAACTCGTCAGCGATGCGCCACGCTTCTCGTCCCAGACCCTGGGGGGACGAAACGGCGACCGGTGCGTCGGCGAGTTGGTCAAGCGCCCGGCGGGCTGCGTCGCGGCCAAGCTCCCCGCGGTAGGCCGCCTCGTGCAGCGCGGAACGGACCTCTGCCCACATGTGGGGCGGCGCGAAGAGACGCTGGCGGCCGAGGGCCCGAAAGGCCTTTTCCGACAGGCATGCCCTGACCGTGAAGCTCGCGTCGACGACGAGTGTCAGTGAGCCTCGCGGGACCGCCTGATCCATTCGACGACGTTCGGCATCGGCTTGCCGTCGAAGGTCCGGTCCCAGCCCCACGACTTCGGTACCTGCAGCATCTCGGCCTCCGCCGTGGCCGCCGCGAGGTCGTCTTCCTCGACGAAGTGCTGCGTGCCGATCTTCCGTGCGCGCAGCTTGCCGCTACGGATCCACCGGCGCACGGTCTCGGGATCGCGCCGGACTCGCCTCGCCACCTCCGGGACGGTCAGCATCGTTGCATACTACTACATCGTCCTCACAGCGGGATGTTCCCGTGCTTCTTCTTCGGGTTGGTGTCGCGCTTGCCGGCGAGCGCACGCAGCGCGGCGATGAGCCGCGGCCGCGTCTCGTGCGGCTCGACGATGTCGTCGAGGTAGCCGCGAGCGGCCGCGACGTAGGCGTTCGCGTACTTCGCCGCGTACTCCTGCGTGAGCGCGGCTCGCTTCTTGTCCGGATCCTTGGCCGCCGCGAGCTCGTCCTTGTACAGGATGTTGACGGCGCCCTCCGGGCCCATGACCGCGATCTCCGCACCCGGCCACGCGACGTTGTAGTCGCCGCGGATGTGCTTGCTCGACATGACGTCGTACGCACCGCCGTACGCCTTCCGCGTGATGACGGTGAGCTTCGGGACCGTCGCCTCCGCGTACGCGTAGAGGAGCTTCGCGCCGTTGCGGATGATCCCGCCGTGCTCCTGCGCCGTTCCCGGGAGGAATCCGGGCACGTCCACGAACGTGACGAGCGGGATGTTGAACGCGTCGCAGAAACGGACGAAGCGCGCGGCCTTGATCGAGGCGTTGATGTCGAGGACGCCGGCGAGGACCATCGGCTGCTGCGCGACGATGCCGACGCTGTGACCGTCGAGGCGTGCGAACCCGACGATGATGTTCTGGGCCCACTCGGCGTGCACCTCGAGGAGCTTTGCGTCGTCCACGACGCGCCGGATGACCTCCTTCATGTCGTAGGGCTTGGCCGCGGATCCGGGGACGATCCCGTCGAGCTCACGGTCCTGCCGGTCGATCGGGTCGTCCGTCGCGAGGCGCGGCGCGCCGTCCAGGTTGTTGGAGGGGATGTAGCCGACGAGCTCGCGGAGGAGCGCGGCGCAGCGGACCTCGTCGTCGGCCACGAAGTGCGCGACACCCGACTTCCGGGCGTGGGTCTCCGCGCCGCCCAGCTCGTCGAAGGTCACGTCCTCGTGCGTCACGGTCTTCACCACGTTCGGGCCGGTCACGAACATGTACGAGGTGTCGCGGACCATCGCGACGAAATCGGTGATCGCGGGGGAGTACACGGCGCCGCCGGCGCAGGGGCCCATGATCGCCGAGAGCTGCGGCACGACACCGCTCGCGAGCACGTTGCGAAGGAAGATGTCCGCGTAGCCGCCTAGCGACACGACCCCTTCCTGGATCCGCGCGCCGCCGCTGTCGTTCAGCCCGATGATCGGCGCGCCGTTCCGGAGCGCCTGGTCCATGACCTTCACGATCTTCGCGGCGTGGGCCTCGGCGAGGGAGCCGCCGAACACGGTGAAGTCCTGCGAGAACACGTAGACGAGACGACCGTCGATCCGCCCAAAGCCGGTGACGACGCCATCGCCGAGGACCTGCTCGTCGTCCGAGACGTGCTCGCTCGCGCGAGCCGCGACGAACGCGTCGAGCTCGACGAAGCTGCCCTCGTCGACCAGGAGATCGATGCGCTCGCGCGCAGTCAGCTTCCCTTTCGCGTGCTGCTGCGCGATCCGCTCCTCTCCACCGCCCCGCGCCGACTGCGCGCGCAGCGCCTCGAGCCGCTCGATCGGGGTGGTCATCGCGGTCGAGGATAGGAGCAGTCCGGTCGTGAAGCCCGTCGGCTCACAGCGCGACGAATGACCGGCTCGGGCGACGTACTCGACAGTACGGCGTGGAGGTCGGCCATGAGCCTGTTCCAGCGCGCGTTCCTCGGCACGTTCGTCGCGAGCGTGCTCCTGCTCGCCCTCGTCATCGCGGCGAAGGGCACCGCCAGCGCAGCGATCGCGCCCGCGGGACCCGCGGTCTACAACACCATCGCGGGCGATACGAACGGCGGCATCGCCCGGGGGCTCGTGACGACCGGCGCGGGCAACGTGAAGGCCCGGCCGGACATGGTCGAGGTGTCGCTCGGCGTCATCGCGATCGCGGACACGGCCGCGACGGCCCAGAGCGCGGTCGCCGAGCGCGAGGCCCGCGTGCTCGACCGGGCCGCGAAGCTCGGGATCCCGGCGCGCGACACGAAGACCGCGAGCTACCGCATCGACCCGCAGTACAGCTACCAACCGGGCGTGGCTGTGCGGCTCACCGGCTATCAGGCACAGGAGACGGTCATCGTCATCGTCCGGGACGTCGAGGCGATCGGGACCGCGCTGGACACGTTCGTCCAGGACGACGGCGCGATGAACACGACGATCCGGTTCACGCTCAGCGACCCGAAGGCGGCGCAGGCGCAGGCACGCGATCTCGCGATCGCGGACGCCCGCGCGAAGGCCGAGGCGATGGCCGCCGCCGCGGGCATCACGCTCGGGAAGATCGTCGCGATCGCCGACGCGCTCCTCCCGTCACAGGCGAGTGTCGACCGGACGACCTACACCCAGCTGGTCAAGTCGCCGACCCAGATCCCCGTGAGCGACCTCGACGTGAACGTTTCGGTGCAGGTGCAGTTCGAGACGAACTAGTGATACGGGTCAGCGACCCAGACCTGTCGGCCCCGAGATCGGCAGGGTGAAGCTGAACGTGCTGCCCTTGCCGATTTCGCTTTGGACCCAGATCCGTCCTCCATGCAGCTCGACCAATGCCTTGGTCAGGGTCAGCCCGAGACCCGTTCCCTCGCTCGCCGCAGGGGTCCCGCTGCCGACCTGCCGAAACTCTTCGAAGATCCGGGCCTGGTCGTCGGGCGCGATGCCGATGCCACTATCGCGGACGCTCACCAGCGCCTGATCGCCTTCGCGCCCGGCGACGACGTCGATCGTGCCGCCGTCCGCGGTGAACTTGACGGCGTTCGAGAGCAGGTTGAAGAGGATCTGCTTCACCTTGCGCTCGTCCGCGCTGATCAGGTCGACCCCGTCCACGCTCAGGTCGAGACCGATCCCGTGGCGGGCAGACCGCTCGCGGACCATCGTCACCGCATTCGCCAGCGCCGCCGGCAACGAGAACTGGCTCAGCGTCAGCTCCATGCGCCCGGCTTCGACCTTCGCCAGATCGAGGATGTCGTTGATCAGGGAGAGCAGGTGTTGGCCCGAGATCCGGATGTCGTCGAGGTACTCCGTCTGCTTCGAATTGAGCTCGCCGACCATCCCCTGCGTGAGCACGTCCGAGAAGCCGATGATCGCGTTCAGGGGGGTGCGCAGCTCGTGGCTCATGCTCGCCAGGAACTCGCTCTTGTGGCGGTTGGCGACCTCGAGCGCGTTGCTGGTCGACTTGATCTCATTGAATAGCCGGACGTTCTCGATCGCGATCGCCGCCTGGTCGGCGAACGTCTCCACCAGCTGGATCTCTCGCGGACTGAACGGGCGCACCTCGTTCCGAGCCACACCGATCGCGCCGACGAGCGCCCCGTCGCCCCGCTTCATCGGTACCCCAAGCAGCGTGCGGAGGCCCCCGGCGCGTTGCTCGGCCTGCAGCCCGTATTCCGGATCCTCGAGCACGTCGAGGATCTGCACGACCCGCTCTTCGAGCGCGATGCGGCCCACGAGACTCCCCCGACCACGACTGAGCGGCTCCTGCCGGGCCAACTCACGCAGCCCCGGAGACCCGCCGAACGCGGCGACGTGGCGAGACCTGCCGCCCTCCTCCAGATAAATGAATGCGTAGTCGCCGGCGCAGAGCCGATTGGCGTTCTCGACCACCGAGTCGAATACCGGCTGCAGATCTGCGGCCGATCGGCTGATGACCTTCAGGATGTCGGCCGTCGCGGTCTGCTGCTCGAGTGATTCCCTCGTCTCGTGGAACAGCCGGACGTTCTCGATCGCGATCGCCGCCTGATCGGCGAACGTCTCGACCAGCGCGATGTCGCGCTCGCTGAACGGGAGCACCGCGCCGCGGCTGAACGCGATCACGCCGAGGATCTCGTTCGCGCGGCGGATCGGCACCGCCAGAAGGGTCCGGTACCCGACGAGCTGTTGGGTCTCGAGCCACCGATACTCCGGATCGGCCAAGACATCGGCGATGTGGACCGTGTTCTCCTCGACGACCGCCCGGCCGACCGCCGAGCCGCGGTCGATCGGCGTCGGGTGCCCGAGTTCATACGCTGTCGCCTCGGGGGATGCGCGGCTGCCCGTGCGGAGTCGCAGCTCGTCGCCGCTCAGCAAATAGATCAACCCGTTCTCGGCCCGGCACAGGGTCGTGCCGTGATCGATCGTCGCCTGGAGCACCTCGTCGAGCGCATACGGTGAGCGGCTCATCGCCTTCAGTACGTCGCTCACTGCGCTCAGCTGGGCGACCGCCTCTTCCGTCTCGTGCGACAAGCGAATGTTCTCTTCTTGCGCGGCGCTCAGCTCGCGCTGCAGGTCGTCCACCGACGGTTGCGCGTCTTTGGTCCGCCGCGTCGTCCCCATCTCACGCGCGAGTATCGCTCCCCGGGCGGACTCTCGCGAGGCGCGACAGGCCGATCAGCCGTACGTGCCAGGGCGGAACGCGGTCGGATCGTGCGACGGGAACGCGCGCTCGAGGTCGTCGCGAACGAGCGACCGGATGAGGGCGAGCGACTCCTTCCCCGCGGCGGGATCCTGACCCGGGATCTCGCCGCGCTCGAGGTTCGCGCGGGTGAACGCCGCATCGCCGCAGAGCACGACGCGCCCGGTCTCGGCGAGGTCGACCACGAGCGACTGGTGCCCGGGCGCGTGTCCCGGCGTCGGCACGACCTCGATGCCCGCGGCGACGCGCGCGCGGCCCGACGCCGGCATGTAGCGGAGAGCAGGGTCGTCCCAGTAGATGGCCGGGAAGTTCGGCCGGCCCTTCGCATAGGCCAGGTGTTCGGCCTGGACGATGAACGTCGCATTGGGGAACGCGCGGTTGTTGCCGGCGTGGTCGAAGTGGAGGTGGCTGTTCACGATCACCATCACGTCGGCCGGCGTCACGCCGAGGGCGGCGAGCCGCGCGACGATCGCGTCCTCGGTGGTCATCGTGATCAGCATCCCGGGGTTCGGGCCGAACGTCGCCTCGGGCCGCTCGACATGCACCGGATGCAGGCCGGTGTCGAAGACGATGAGGCCCTCGGGCGTCCGCAGGAGCGCCGACCACACCGGGCACTCGACCATCTCGTCGCGCTCCGGAGACTGGAGCCAGGGGGAGAAGCTCGAGCGTGCGAGCTTCACCGCGCCGGTGCGGAAGATGGTCAGCTCGATCGTCATCCGTCCAGCAGCTCCTCGACCGCGCGGTACGGATCGAGCTCGCGCTTGGCGACGCGCTGCACGGCGTCCGAGACGCGCTCGGATCCGATGCGGGCCTCGAGCCGCTGCACGAGCGAGTCGCGGAGCAGCGCCTCGACCTCCTGACGCGCCGCGCCGGCACGACGGGTTTCGAGCTCGCCACTCGTCCGGGCCCACTCGGCGTGCGCGTCGATCGCCCGCACCAGCTCGTCGATGCCGCTCCCGTCCTGGGCGCTCGTGCGGATGATGGGTGGCTTCCACGCGGTGCGGCCGTGGCCGAGGGTGAGCATCTGCGCGAGGTCCCGGGCGGTCTCGTCGGCGCCCGGCTTGTCGGCCTTGTTCACCACGAGCACGTCGGCGATCTCGAGCACCCCGGCTTTGATCGCCTGGATGTCGTCGCCGAGCCCCGGCACGGTGACGAGGCACACGGTGTCCGCGACGCGGACGACCTCGACCTCCTCCTGTCCGACCCCGACGGTCTCGACCATGACGAGCTCGGTCCCGAGCGCGTCGAGGACGTTCACGACGCGCATCGTGGCCCGCGCGAGCCCGCCCGCGTGGCCGCGGCTCGCCATGCTGCGGATGAACACGCCCTCATCGAGGAATCGATCGCGCATCCGGATGCGGTCACCGAGGATGGCGCCGCCGGTGAACGGGCTCGACGGATCGACGGCGACGATCGCGACGCGATCGAAGGTCGTCCGGTACTCGGCCGCGAGGCGCGAGACGAGGGTGCTCTTGCCCCCGCCCGGCGGACCGGTGAGACCCACGATGCGCGCCTTCCCGGTCTCGGGATACAAGGATCGCAGGATGTCCGCGCTCCCAGGTTCGTCATTCTCGACGATCGTCAGGAGCCGCGCGATGCTGCGTTTGTCGCCCTTCCGCGCGCCAGCGAGCAGCGACTCCGCGGCCGCGATCAAGACGCGGCGACGAGATCCCGCGCGATGACGATCCGTTGGATCTCACTCGTGCCTTCCCCGATCTCCATGAGCCGCACGTCGCGGACGATGCGCTCGACCGGATAGTCGCGAAGGTAGCCGTAGCCGCCGAGCACCTGCAGCGACGCGTTCGCCGCGCGACTCGCGGCCTCGGTCGCATACAGCTTCCCCATCGACGCCGCACGCGTGAACGGCCGGCCCGCGTCAGCGAGGCTCGCGGCGCGATGGATGAGCAGCCGTCCCGCATCGAGCTCGGTGCGCGCGTGCGCGAGCTTCCACTGGATCATCTGGAACTCGGCAAGGGCCTTGCCGAACTGCCTGCGTTCCTTCGCGTACGCCGTGGCGGTCTCGAGCGCTGCCCGGCCGAGCCCGATGGCGAGCGCTCCGATCCCGATGCGGCCGCGGTCGAGCACCTTTCGCACATCGCCGAAGGCGGCACCGACCTCGCCGATGCGGTCGGCGTCGCTCACCCGGCAGTCCTGCAGGACGAGCTGGGCGGTGTCGGATGCCCAGAGCCCCATCTTCTTCTCGCGCTTTCCGGCGGTCAGCCCCGGGTTGTCCGCGCTCACGCCGAACGCGGTGAGCCGACGGTCAGCCGTCGCGGCGATGACCACGGTGAAGCCGGCGATCGAGCCGTTCGTGATGAACTGCTTCTGCCCATTCAGGACCCAGGTATCGCCGTCCTTCCGCGCGGTGGTCTTGGCGGCGACCGCGTCCGATCCCGCGCTCGGCTCGGTGAGTGCCCACGCGCCGAGATGGTCGCCGCGCGCGAGCGGTGGAAGCCAGCGGGCCCGCTGCTCCTCGGATCCCGCCGTGAGCACGTGGCCGATGCAGAGCGCGTTGTGCGCCGCGACGCTGAGCGCGATCGATCCGTCACCCGCCCCGAGCTCCTCGGAGACAAGCGCTGCGGTCAGCGCGTCCAGCCCTGAGCCACCGTGCTCCGACGGGATCGTGATGCCGGTGAGTCCGACCGACGCGAGCTCGGGCAGGAGCGGCATCGGGAACTCGCCTCGCTCGCTCCACTCCGCCGCGCGCGGGACGATCCGGTCGCGGACGAAGTCGCGAACGGCATCGCGGACCGCGAGCTGATCGTCTCGGTAGCGGAGATCCACTAGCTCGGGTACGCCGAGCGGACGCTCGCGTCGACGGTCGGCATGATCTTGTCGACCAGGGCCTGGTCCTTCTCGAGGACGGTCTTGTCCACGTTCCATGCCGCCTTGCGCGCGTCCGTGATCCGCTGCTTGACGTCCGGCGCGAGCTGGGCGAACGCGATGATCCGTGCCCGCGTGAGGCGCTCGCGCTCGACCTCGCTCGCCATGCGGGTCAGCTCCCGGAGCTGCGGCGTGAGTGCGCCGACGCGCGCAATCTCACTCGGGATGGCGGCGATGAGCTCGAAGCGCTTCTTCCAGAACGCGATCGCTGCGGCCTCGTCGTTGCCGTTGAGGGCCGCGAGCCCCACGTCGATGGGTCGGTCGTCCTTCTTCGCCATGTCGCTCCTCCTTACGCGGGCTGGCCGCGGCGTTTCGCCACGGCCTCGCGAACGTACGCGGTGATCTCCTCGAGCGATGCGCCGGGCTGGAAGATGCGCTCGACGCCGTGCTTGCGTAGCCCTTCGATGTCGTCTTCCGGGATGATCCCGCCGCCGAACAGCAGCACGTCGTCCATTCCCTTCTCCTTCATGAGCTCGGCGACGCGCGGGAAGAGGTAGTTGTGCGCGCCGGACAGCAGCGACAGACCGATCGCGTCGGCGTCCTCCTGCAGCGCGGTCTCGACCACCTGCTCGGGCGTTTGGTGCACGCCGGTGTAGATGACTTCCATGCCGGCATCGCGCAAGGCGCGGGCCACGACCTTCACCCCGCGGTCGTGTCCGTCCAGGCCGGCCTTCGCCATGACGACGCGGATCGGTCGCTTCATGCGTAGCCCAGCTCGGACTTGTGCTCGTCGTAGTGGCCGTACGAGTTGCCGGCGACGACCTTGATGACCCAGTCGTCGTTCGCGTGGATCTGCGCGTCGGTCAGC
>JALYLX010000142.1 GCA_030773995.1 Chloroflexota bacterium | reverse complement strand
GGTCTGCGCGGCGAAGCCGCGAGATCGGACAGGAATAGGTGCCGGGCGGCACGACCACCGCCGCGCTCGAGCGCGCGGTCCACCGCTACCGCGCCGCGCCGCTGATCGCCCGCGCGCTTGTCCACGGGCGGGCGTTCCTCTCCGACCTCGCGTTCGTTGATCGGTACGTGCCCCGTCACGGATTCATCGTCGACCTCGGTTGCGGGCACGGCCTGTTCGCGAACTTGCTCGCCGAAGCGTCGCCCAACCGCCGGATCCTCGGCATCGACATCGACGAACGGAAGATCGCCGTCGCGCGCGCGACCATCCAGGGCCGTGAGTCGGTGCGGTTCGAGCTGGGCGACGTGATCCACGGGGCTCCGCCGAAGTGCGACGCTGTCACCATCATCGACGTCCTCTACCTGTTGCCGCCGTCGGACCAGGAGGCCGTGCTGCGCAAGGCCGCCAGTGCCCTGGCGGAGAACGCGCCGCTCGTGGTGAAAGCCCAGGAGCGTACGGCGAGCCCGCGCTACGCCCTCACCTACACGCAGGAGCTGGTCGCGACCGCGCTCGGCGTGACGCGCGGCGGCGCGCGGCGTTTGCACTTTCCGGGCCGCGAGGACGCCGTCGCGATGTTCGAGCGAGCCGGCTTCCTCGTCGACGTGATCGAGATGCCCGGCCGGCCGTACACCGATGTCGTCTATCTCGCCCGAAAGGCACCGGCGCCCCGATAATCAGCGAGGTGGACGAGACACTGGTCACGCTGGCCGACGAGATCCGAGCTTGCACCGCCTGCCCGCTCCACCGGAGCGCCCGCCAGGCCGTGCCCGGCGAGGGCAGCGCGGAGTCGGGGATCCTCTTCCTCGGCGAAGCGCCCGGGTACAACGAGGACGTCCAGGGCCGGCCATTCGTCGGCGCCGCCGGGCAGCTGCTCGATCAGCTCCTGGCCGGGATCGGCCTCGACCGCGGCAAGGTGTTCATCACCAACGTCGTGCGCCACCGCCCACCCGAGAACCGCGATCCGCTCCCCGAGGAGGTGGCTGCGTGCCACGTCTGGTTCGAGCGGCACCTCGCGGCGCTCAGGCCCAAGGTCGTCGTGACGCTGGGGCGCCACGCCATGTACAAGTTCTTTCCAGGCGAATCCATATCGCGTGTCCACGGACACGCCCGAAAGAAGGACGGCATCACGATCTTCCCTGTCTTCCACCCCGCGGCCGCGCTGCACCAGCCATCGTTGCGAGCCGATCTGGAGAAGGACTTTCAGGCACTCGCGAAGTTCCTCGAGACCACGCCTCGTCCGGCGCCGGCGCCGGAAGCGCCGAAGGCGAAGCCGGCGGAGCAGATGATGCTCCTTGGCTAGCCCCGTTCGCGTCATTCCCCTGGGCGGCGTCGGCGAGATCGGCAAGAACATGATGGCCATCGAGCAGGGCGACGACATCGTCATCGTCGACGCAGGCCTCATGTTCCCCGACGAGCAGATGCTCGGCATCGACATCGTCATCCCCGACATCAGGTACCTCCGCGAGCGCAAGGCCAAGGTGAAGGGCATCCTGATCACCCACGCGCACGAGGACCACATCGGCGCGCTGCCCTATGTCCTGCGCGATTTCCCGACCGTGCCGATCCATGGGACGAAGCTCACGCTCGGCCTCATCCGCACGAAGCTCCGCGAGCACAAGCTCGCGGAGCGGACGGTGTTCCGCGAGATCGAGCCGGGCACGCCGTTCACCATCGGCGTGTTCCGCTGCGATTCGTATTTCGTGTGTCACAGCATCCCGGACGCCGTCGGCGTCACGATCGACACGGCACAGGGGACCATCGTCCACTCGGGCGACTGGAAGTTCGACCACACGCCCGTCGACGGGCGGCAGACGGATTTCGCGCGGCTCGCCGCGATCGCGGCGAAGGGCGTGCTCCTCCTGCTGTCGGACTCGACCCGGGCCGAGGTCCCGGGCTACACCCCGTCCGAGCAGCATGTCGGTGAGATCTTCGACGGCATCATGTCTCGGGCCCAGGGCCGCGTGATCACGACGACGTTCGCCTCGAACATCTCGCGGATCAAGCAGATCGTCGACATCGCGCATGCGTGGGGTCGGCGCACGGCGATCATCGGCCGCTCCATGGAGAACTACACGAAGACCGCGCGCGAGCTCGGCTACCTCGAGTACCCCGAGGGCGCCATCGTCCATCCCGCCGAGATCGGGAAGTTCCCCGACAACGAGCTCTGCATCATCACGACCGGCAGCCAGGGCGAGCCGACGAGCGCGCTGTCGCGGATGGCCCTTGGCGACCACCGCCACGTGGCGGTCAAGGAGGGCGACACCGTCGTGATGTCTTCGAACCCCATCCCGGGCAACGAGGAGCTCGTGAGCCGCACCGTCGACAACCTGTTCAAGCTGGGCGCTGACGTCGTCTACGACACCGCGAGCCGGCCGCACGTCTCGGGCCACGCGAGCCAGGAGGAGCTCAAGCTGCTCCTCAACATCCTCCAGCCGAAGCACTTCGTCCCGATCCACGGCGAGTACCGGATGCTCGTGCGGCACGCTCGCATGGCCATCGACGTCGGGGTCGATGCGGACAAGTCCTTCATCATTACGAACGGCGACGTCCTCGAGATCGGTGACCGCGGCGCAAAGGTGGGGGAGCACGTCGCCTCCGGACAGGTGTACGTCGACGGCCTCGGCGTCGGTGACGTGAGCCAGTCGGTGATGCGCGATCGGGTGAACATCGGCAACGAGGGTGTGTTCCTGGTGGTCGTGACCATCGACCAGCAGACCGGTGCCGTCGTCGCCGGGCCGGACATTACGACGCGTGGCTTCGTTCCAGAGGCGGACGCGACGGCGCTCCTCGACGAAGCGAAGCAGAAGGTCCTCGACGGGCTCGCCCAGGCACAGACCGGACCGCACTTCGTCGAGGTCTCGGCCCTGAAGGACGCGATCCATCAGAGCCTGAGCTCGTTCCTCTACGACCGCACGAAGCGCCGGCCGATGGTGCTGCCGGTCATCATGCAGGTCTGATGGCGAAGAAGACGAGCGCTCGCAGGACGACCAACCGTCGCGAGGCGACGCCCGGGGCGCGGATGCGGGCCGAGGTGCGCGACCACATCATCGGCGTTGCCCTCGGCCTGTTCGGTCTTCTGTCGCTCATCGCGCTCTTCTCGAGCGGCGGCTCGCTCGTCGACTGGTGGCGGACGATCATGACCGGCTTCCTCGGCTGGGGCGCGATCCTCATCCCGGTCGTGTTCTTCGTCGCGGCGGCGATCGTCTGGCGCCGCGCGCTCGCCCGGCGGCTGCTTCTCCCCGGGATCGGCGCCCTCCTCGTGATCGTCGCGCTCCTTGGGATCGTGCATGTGGCCAGTGCCAACAGCGGCGCGCTCGGTCGCGTGGTCGGCAACGCGTCGGCGAGCGCGCTCGGCAACGTCGGCGGCGTCATCCTGCTGCTCGCGATATTCGCGATCGGTCTGGTCATCGCCGCGAACCGGACATTGCAGGAGCTCGCGCGGCCCGCTCTCGACCGCCGGCCGCAGTTCGCGCTCCGGCCAGGAACGGCGCTGCCCGGCGGCGGGGGAGCTTCCGACTGGGGCGCCATCGGCAGGGGCTCGCCCCGCGCCGAGCCAGACCAGCCGATCAAGATCAACATGCCCGAGGAACGACCGGCGAAGAAGCCGGTCAAGCCGGTCGCCGAGCAGGAAGTGCTGCCGATCCCGCCGGCGGTCGTGCTGCCGCCGACGGGCGCGCTCTCCGGCCTGCCGTCGGCCATCGTCGCGGCCGAGGGCGTCATGCACGCCGATCCGCCGGACATCCCGTGGAAGCTCCCATCGCTCGATCTCCTCGAGGAGGGCTCCGCGTCGCGATCGGGCAAAGACGAGGTGATGCGCAATACGCGCGTCATCGAGGAGACGCTCGCGCACTTCAACATCTCGGCGAAGGTCGTCGAGGTGAGCGTCGGGCCGGTCGTCACCCGCTACGAGCTGAAGCCGGCGGCGGGGGTGAAGCTCTCGCGGATCGAGGCGCTCGACAGCGACCTCTCACTGGCCCTCGCCGCTCGCACCCTCCGGATCGAGGCCCCGGTGCCGGGCAAGAGCGTCGTGGGCATCGAAGTCCCCAACCTGGCGATCGGGATGGTCACGCTGAAGGACGTGGCGGAGACCGCGATGTTCAGGGACGCAGGCTCCAAGCTCACCGTTGCGCTCGGCCGCGATGTCGCGGGCTCGCCGATCGTCGCGGACCTCGCGAAGCTCCCGCACCTGCTCATCGCCGGCCAGACCGGCTCGGGGAAGAGCGTCTCGATCAACTCGATCATCTGCAGCCTGCTCATGACCGCGACGCCGGACGACGTGCGGCTCATCCTGGCCGACCCGAAGCGGGTCGAGCTCGCGGGCTTCAACAACATTCCGCACCTCGTCGTCCCGGTGGTGACCGACCACGACAAGATCCTCAACGCCCTGTACTGGGCGGTGGGGGAGATGGATCGCCGCTACCGCCTCTTCGCCCGTGCGACGGCACGGAACATCGACGCGTACAACGCCGCGCGCAGCGGCCCCGATCGCGTGCCATACATCGTCCTCATCATCGACGAGCTCGCCGACCTCATGATGTCGGCCCCGATCCAGGTGGAGAAGGCCATCACGCGCCTCGCGCAGCTCGCGCGGGCGACCGGCATCCACCTCGTGGTCGCGACGCAAAGACCATCCGTGGACGTCATCACCGGCCTCATCAAGGCGAACATCCCGGCACGCGTCGCGTTCGCGACCGCCTCCTCGATCGACTCTCGCACCATCCTCGACATGACCGGCGCCGAGAAGCTCCTCGGCCGCGGGGACATGCTCGTCCTGCCGCCGGACATCGCAAAGCCGATCCGGGCGCAAGGCGTCTTCGTCTCCGACCGCGAGATCGAAGCGGTCACCCGCCACTGGAAGATCCAGCGTGGCCCGCGCTACAAGCTCGAGATCCTGGAGGATCAGGACCGCGCGAGGCAGCGCCAGGACGGCGGGGACTCGGAGATCGAGGACGATCGCTACGAGGAGGCGGTCGACATCGTGCGGCGCGCGGGCCAAGCCTCGGTCTCGATGCTCCAGCGCAAGATGACCATCGGGTTCGCTCGCGCCGGCCGGCTCATCGACATCATGGAGCAGGAGGGGGTCATCGGACCGTCCGTCGGCCCGGGCAAGATGCGTCAGGTCTACGCGGCGCGGTCGCCCGCCGCGGGCGGGGACGACGCGTAGTGGCACGCCTCGGTGACGCGCTTCGTCAGCAGCGCGAGCAGATGGGCGTCACGATGGAGCAGGCCGCCGAGGACACCCGCATCCGCGAGAAGTTCCTGCAGGCGATCGAGAGCGGCGACTACCAGTCCCTGCCGGGCGGCGTCTACACGAAGGGGTTCCTCCGCAATTACGCCGAGTACCTGAACCTCGACGCGGAGGAGATGCTCGCGATCTACACCGGCGAGCGCGGACGATCCGAGCCGGCGCGGACCTTCTCGCCGATGAAGCCGATCGTAAAACGCGGCTTCATCTTCACGCCCACCGTCCTCATGCCGGTCGCGGTGCTCGCCGGCATCGTCCTGTTCGCCGGGTACATCTACTACCAGTTCACGAACTTCGCCGTTGCGCCGCACGTGGACATCACCGATCCGCCCGGCGACGCGATCTCCCAGGTCGCCGAGTACACGGTGAAGGGTAAGACGAATCCAGAGGGTCGGATCACGGTGACGGTGTCCCCCGGCCTCGACGCCATCGCCGAGGTCAAGCCCGCATCCGACGGCACGTTCAGCCTGACCGTGCCGTTGAAACCGGGGCCGAACCACATCGAGGTCCGGGTCCTCGACCCCTCCGGCAAGCTCGCGCAGGCGACACGGAGCATCCAGCTGAGCCCGGTCGTGTCGAACGAACAGCCGGCGCCCCAGCTCATCGTCGAGCAGCCGGCGAACGGCGGAACCTACACGAACGCCCCCGTCACCGTCTCCGGTCGCGTGGACAAGTCGGTCGCCAGCGTCACGGTGAACGGCGCCGCGGCGACGATCGGCAGCGACCTGAAGTTCAGCGTCACCGTGAACTTCGTCGCGGGCCCGCAAACGATCCGGGTGATCGCGAAGACCGCGACGGGCGCGGAGGTGCAGGAGATGCGAACGGTCGCCGTCTCCTTCACCGCCGCCGTGGTGACGGTGCGGGTCGCCGGAGGGGATGCCTGGATCCTCGCGACCGTGGATGGGACGCAGGCGCCCGGCACCAACAAGGTCTTCGCGAACGGGCAGGCCTTCACGCTCAGCGGAAAGTCGGTCATCGTCCGCTCGGGCAACGCGGGCACGACGTTCCTCGCGTTCAACGGACAGGACCTCGGGAAGATGGGGGAGGTGGGCCAGGTGACGGAGCGCTCGTTCAGCTCGCCGTGACCTTCAACATCCCGCTCGGTCTGGTCTTCGCTCGGATGCTCGCGGTCGTGCCGATCGTGTTGCTGCTGCAGGCCGGTGGCGAGCGGAGCGCGACGTGGGCCTTTCTCATCTTCTGCCTCGCGGCCCTCACGGATGCCGTCGACGGCCGGATCGCGCGCCGGATGGGGCAGGTCACGCGCCTCGGCACGTTCCTCGATCCGCTCGCCGACAAGCTGCTCGTCATCGGGACGCTCATCCCGCTGCAGGCCGTCGGCCTCGTCCCGGCGTGGGTCGTCGTGGTGGTCGTCGCGCGCGAGCTCGTGGTGACGAACCTCCGAGCCGTCGCCTCGGCCCGCGGGTACAGCGTGGGCGCGAGCCTGTTCGGAAAGGTGAAGACCATCTTCCAGACCTGCGCCGCCGCCGGCTTGCTGCTGCTTCTCGCCGTGCCGTCCCTCCCGCTCGCGTTCTTGGCGTACACGCTCTTGAGCGCGGCGGTGGGTCTCACGATCTTCTCCGGTATCGACTACCTCTGGAAGGCATCGTTCGCGATCGCCGGCCGCGGCGTGCCGGAGCGGTGGCGCATCGCGCCGCGCGACGGCGCCGCTCGTACGCGTGCCCGCTAAGGCCCCTGCGTATGCGGACCTGGCAGCCCGCATGAAGACCCTCCATGCGACCCTGCGCCGGAAGAAGCTCACCGTCGCTGTAGCGGAGTCGTGCACCGGCGGGCTGCTCGGCTCGATCCTGAGCGAGCACGCCGGGTCGAGCGACTACTTCCGCGGCGGCATGGAGGTCTACTCCGACGAGTCGAAGACCGTCCTCGCGGACGTCCCGCCGCAGCTCATCCATTCGCACGGCGCGGTCTCGTCCGTCGTGGCCGGCGCGCTCGCGAGAGGCGCGCGCGAGAAACTCGGCGCGAAGATCGGCCTCGGGATCACCGGCATCGCCGGGCCGGGCGGCGCGACGCCCGGGAAGCCCGTCGGGCTCACGTACATCGCGATCGACGGGCCGACGCTGCAGGCGGTGAAGATGAAGCGCTGGTCGTTCGACCGCGCGGGCAACCGGCTCGCGAGCGTTGGCGTCGCGCTCGATCTCCTCGAGAAGGCGATCGGATGAGGGAGACCGGCCATGCGCCTGCCACCAACGCGAAGGGGCCGCTGGCCGAGGTCTTCCGCGACCGAGATGTCGCAAGGGCGTACCGCCAGCGGGCGCCGTATCCCGAGGAGACGTTTGCGCTCCTCGAGGAGCTCCTCGTCGCGCCGCGTACGGTGCTCGACGTCGGGTCGGGGAGTGGTCTGCTCGCACGCCGAATGGTGCGGTTCGCTTCGCGCGTCGATGCGATCGACCCGTCCGCCGCAATGATCGAGGAGGGCCGCAGGCTTCCGGGGGGCGCTGACCCGCGGCTGCGATGGACCGTCGGCACCGCCGAGACCGCTCCCCTCGATCCGCCCTACGGGCTGATCACGGCCGGCACGAGCATCCACTGGATGACGCCGGACGTGGCGATGCCGCGCTTCCGTTCCGCGCTCGCTCCGGGTGCCCGCCTCGCGATCCTGGAGACGGACGACGGAGACTTCCCGGTGCCCGAGCTGCTGGAAGTCATCAAGCGCCACTCGGAGCTGCACGCCGATCAGGTCGATGGCTTCGCCGAGCGGCTCGCCAGGCTGGAGGCGACCGGACGGTTCGTCAAGGAGGGCGAACGCCGCACCGCGCCGGTCAGTCTTCGCCGAAGCGTCGAGGAGTACCTCGAATACCTGCACAGCACGAGCAGCCTCGCGCGGATCCGGCTCGGCGGGCGCGCGGCCGCCTTCGACGCGGAGATCCGATCCGTGTTCGCCCAACGTGGGATCGCGGTCGTCGACCAGCGGGTCGTCGGCGTCGTTGCGTGGGGCCAGCCGAGATGACCGCGAAGGCGCTCGGCGTCGGGCTGCTCGGCGTCGGCACGGTCGGGAGTGCCGTCGCACGGGCGTTCGCCGATCGCCGGAAGCGCGTAGATGCGGCCGCTGGACGGCCGGTGCGGCTGCTCGGCGCCGCGGTGCGCGATCCGAAGAAAACGCGCGACGCCGGTGACGTCCGGATCACCGGCGATCCGTTCGAGATCCTCGACGACCCGCAGATCGGGCTCGTCATCGAGGTCATCGGCGGCCACCAGCCCGCGTTCGACCTCCTCCTCGCGGCATTCGAGCGCGGCAAGCACGTCATCACGGCGAACAAGGAGGCCGTCGCAAAGGAGTGGAACCCGCTCCATGAGGCAGCCCGGCTCGCGCACAGGGAGCTTCGGTTCGAGGCGGCCGTCGGGGGCGCGGTGCCCGTCGTACGCGGGGTCACCGAGCTCGGCGCCGTGCGACCGCGCGTGCTCCGTGGCCTGCTGAACGGCACGACCACGTACATCTGCTCGCGCCTCGAGAGCGGCGTCGCATTCGCGGACGCGCTGAAGGAAGCGCAGGCGAAGGGATACGCCGAGGCCGACCCGACGAACGACATTGACGGCTTCGACGCGGCATACAAGCTCTCGATCCTGGTGAGCCTCCTGGAGGGCCGGCACTTCCGGCCCGACCAGGTCCGGCGCACATCCCTGAGGACCGTGAGCGCCGCCGATGTCGACGCCGCGTCCACGCGGGGCGCTCGGCTCCGCTACCTCGCCGTTGCGGACTTCGGCGACAAGGCCACGAAGTGCCGCGTCGGGCCCGAGGAGGTCCCCGCCGGCTCGCTCGAGGGCCAGGCCTCCGGGCCGACGAACGTGATCACGCTCGAGTCCGACATGGCCGACCGCCTGGTGTGGAGCGGGCCGGGCGCGGGCGGCGAGGCCACCGCGTCCGCGATACTCGCCGACGTGATTGCCATCGCGCGGGCCAGCCGCTGAGCAAGCCGCTCGTCTTCAAGTTCGGCGGCACGTCGGTGGCGTCCCCGCCGGCGATCGAGTCCGTCGCGAAGATCGTCGCGAGCGAGGAGGGCGAGCGGGTCGTCGTCGTGTCGGCGACCGCGGGCACTACTGACGCCCTCGTGAGGGCCGCCGAGCAGGCCGCGGCGGGCGATGCCGGCGGGGCGCAGCAGACGATCGAGCGGCTCTCCGAGCAGCATCGCAACCTCATCGCCGACGTCGTCGGCGTGAACGGCGCCGAAGCGCTAGGGGAGATCGTCGATCTCACCGAGCGGACGATCGCGCTTCTACGCAGCGTGGCGCTCCTCCGCGAATGCAGTGCCCGCTCCCTGGACGCGATCCTGTCCTACGGCGAGCGGGTGTCGGCGCCGATCGTCGCGGCGGCGCTGCAGGCCCGCGGCATGCAAGCCGAGGCACTCTCGACGGAGGGGCTGCTCATCACCGACGACGCCTTCGGACATGCGAACCCGCTCCTCGAGCTCACCCGTGAGGTCATCGAGAAGCAGCTCGTCCCACGGATGCGCTACGGCACGGTGCCCGTGGTCACCGGTTTCATCGGCTCGACGGTGGACGGGGTCACGACGACGCTCGGGCGTGGCGGCTCGGACTACTCGGCGGCCGTGCTGGCCGCCACGTTGGGGGCGCGCGAGTGCCGTATCTACACCGATGTGAGCGGCGTGATGAGCGCCGACCCGCGGATCGTCCCCGACGCGAAACCGCTGCCGGCGATCAGCTACGCCGAGGCCGCCGAGCTCTCATACTTCGGCGCCAAGGTCATCCACCCACGCACGGTCCTGCCGGCCATCGAGGCCGGGATCCCGGTGCGGATCCTGAACACCTTCGCGCCCGACGACCCAGGCACGACCATCGCGGCGAGCACGCCGCGCGACAACACGGTGGTGAAGGCCACGACGTCGCTTGGCGGGCTGGGTCTCGTCACGGTCCAGGGGGCCGGCATGAGCGGCGTGCCGGGGTTCGCCGCAAGGGTGTTCGACACGACGGCGGCGGAGCGGATCTCGGTCCTCATGATCAGTCAGGCGTCGAGCGAGAACTCGATCTGCCTCGTCGTGCCGAGCGACGCGACGAAGCGGCTCGATGAGGCGCTGCGGAAGATGTTCTCCCGCGAGCTCGCGCGGCACGACGTGGAGCAAGTGACCATCGAATCGCCCGTCGCGATCGTGTCGGCGGTGGGGGAGGGGATGCGCGGCACGCCCGGCGTCGCCGCGCGGCTGTTCGGTGCGCTCGGCCGGGCGAACGTGAACGTGATCGCGATCGCCCAGGGCTCGAGCGAGCTCAACATCTCGCTCGTGGTCGGCGAGAGAGACCGCGAGACCGCCGTGAAGGCGATCCACCGGGAGTTCCACGAGCCTTAGGACGCTGGGGCGGGCGCCGGCGCGCGCAGTGCCGACCGAACGTCGTTCAGGAACGCGTCTTTGAGGCCGTATGCAGTCAACGATCGGGCGAGTCGCTCCCGGGAGTCCGCGGTCTCACGAAGGACCCGCTCGGCGAGCCCCGTGTCGCCCTCGTCGCGCGCGATGCGCATCAGCAAGCGTGCGAGCCGCCAGCGGCTGCGGTGCATCCCGTGGCCGAGATAGTCCGCCATCCCGGCCTCGATGACCCGCTGTGCCTCGCGCAGGCGTCCGCCCCGCCGCAGGGCCTCGGCTTCGAACCAGTACCAGTCGCCCATCATCGTGTTGAAGGCCTTGCCGTCCTCGGTCTCGCGGATCCGCCGCGACCCGGCCGCGGCCGCGTCGTACTCGCCCGCCACGAGCTGCCGCGCGAAACCGATGGCCACCGGCAGGTACTGGGGCCCTCCGCGCAGCGAATCGTCGTATTGCCGGATGATCGCGAGCCACCCTTCGGCCGCCGACGGATCCTCGCTCTCGAACGCGATCCACAAGCCTGGCGTGGCCGCCCAGAGCACGAAGTCCGACCCCTCCTCCGCGGCGATCCGCAGCGCTGCCGCGTTCTGCTCCGCCGCGGCGGACGGGTCGCCGGACTCCCAATAGACCATCGCGAGCTCTGCACGCATCCCGACCCGCGCGATCATGAAGCCGGCGCGATCGCCGTGGGTGATGGCGGATCGATAGAGCTCGATCCCGGCACCGAGATCGCCCTGCTCGGCGCGGGCGCGTGCACCGTTCATGTCTGCGAACGCCCGGGCCCAATCGTTGTGGATCTCGTCCGCGATCGTCCGCGCCTCGGCGGCGGCGATGATCGCGGTCTCCAGATCGTGAGCGCCGAGCGCCGCGAGGGCCCGCGACCCGAGCGCATCGGCGAGCATCGGTTTGTCGCCGAGCTGACGGAACAGCGCGATCGCCTCATCCTCATACGGTGTCGCGTCGGCGATGCGGCCGCTGTTCATGATCGACCGCGAGAGATCGTTGAGCGTGAGGGCCAGCACGTCGCGCAAGTCGTGCTCGCGCGCGAGGCGCACCGCTTCCTTGCCGGCGATCACTCCCTCGGCGGCGTTCTGGCTCCAGGTCTCCACCTGCATGGTCGCCCACGCAAGGCGCGCCTGAACCCGCGGATCGCCTCCGCGCTGGGCCAGCGGTTTCGCCCGCTCGAGCAGGACGCGGGCCTGTGGGAGGTCTCGACGGCTCGTCGGCGTGGCCCGGATGATGATCCGCTGGGTGAGACCGACTGCCTCCATCGACGCGGACTCCCTGACGCGCGCCTGCTGCTCGAGTGCCTCGTAGGTCGCTAGCGCGTCGTCGTAGCGGCCGTGGAACTCGTAGGCGCGGCCAAGCCCGAGGGCGACCGCGGTCACGAGCTCGGACTCGGTCGTCGGCGAGATGAGCCCCAGCGCGGCGCGGTAGTTCTGGATCGCGTCGTCGATCGCGTGCACCCGCAGCGCGTGATCGCCGGCGACGCGGAGGTAGCCCACCGCGCGCGGATCCGCCGCGTCCGCGAAGTGCTGCCCGATGATCCCGGCGAACTCCTCCTGCCGTCCTTGGTGCTGTAGCTCGAGCGTCTCGGCGACGAGGCGATGGATGTCCCGGCGACGGCGCTGCAGCAGCGACTCGTAGGCCGCCTCCTGGGTCAGCGCATGGCGGAACGCGAATTTGCGATCCGGCTCGCGCTGCAGCTCGCGGATCAGGTCCCGGCGCTGGAGCGTCAGAAGCCGTCGATCCAGTCCATCGGCGTCGTCGATCTTTCGCAGGACCTCGTAGTCGAACGTCCGGCCGATGACGGATGCGAGCTGCAGGGTGTGCTTACTGTCGGGATCGAGCCGATCGATCCGTGCCGCGACGATGCCCTGCACGGTCTCGGGCAGCCGCAGGTCCTCGATGCCGCCGGACACGACGGAGTCGCCTTCGCGGCGCACGACCCCCTGGTCCTCCATAGCCCGGACGAGCTCTTCGACAAAGAGCGGATTGCCCTCGGCGCGGTCCAGCACCTGCGCGACGAGCGGCTCAGGAAGTCGCGCCCCCGGCAGGAGCGCCTCGAGCAGGAGCCGGCACGCGTCGGTGTCGAGCGGCGCGATCGTGAGCTCGTGATAGAGGTGCGGGTAGTCGCGCGCGGCCCGCTCCTTCAACCGCCACGCCGCCGACTCGCGTTCCGGTCGCATCGTCCAGAGGAACAGGATCGGCGTGTCCTCCGCCACGCTGAAGAGCTCGCCGACCAGATCGACCGAAGCCGGGTCGCCCCAGTGCAGGTCGTCATACACGGCGACGCTCGGGCCCTCGGCCGACCGGCGCCGCAGCAGGTCCTGGGTCGTGCGCACGATCCGGTCGCGCAGGACCTCGGCCGGAGGGGGCTGCTCGCCTTCGGCGGGGATCCCGAGCATCCAGCCGAGCGTCGCGATGGCTTCGGCATCCTGGCCGAGGCGCGTGAATGCCGTCTCCACGCGCTCGCGCACGACCGCCGGCGGATCGTCGGAGCGAACGCCGCAGGCATCGAAGATCGACTGACGGTGCAGGAGATAGGGCGTCGCGCCGCCATACGATTGCGCGCGCGTCTCGCTCCACGGTCCACCACCGAGCCGCTCCCATTCGGTCCGCACCTCCTCGAGCAGGCGGGTCTTCCCGAGGCCGAAGTCCCCGACGACCGCGACGACGCGGCCGACCCCCGCGTGCACGTCGGCGGCGGCTTCGCGAAGCACGTCAAGCTCGGGCTTGCGGCCGACCAGCGGGACTGCGTGGACCGCGCGCGTCCCTTCGCGCAAGCGGAGGACCTCGAACGCGAGGACCGGCGCCGCGCGGCCCTTCAGCTCGAGGGGTCCGAGCGGTCGGAATTCGAACGCGTCATGGACCTGTCGCTCGGTCGCGGCTCCGACGACGATGCCGCCGATGGGCGCGGCGGCCTGGAGGCGGGCGGCGACATTCACGGCGTCGCCGAGCGCGGTGTACTCGATGCCCTGGCCCGCACTGTCGCCGACGACGGCGAGCCCGGTGTTGATGCCCACGCGGACGGCGAGATCGACGCTGCGGACAGGGAGCGAGGCCTGGTAGCCGGCGAGCTCGCGCCGCATCTCGAACGCGGCGAGGATCGCTCGCTGCGGATCATCCTCGTGTGCGATCGGTGCGCCGAAGTAGGCGAGGACCGCGTCGCCCATGACCCGCGCGAGCGTCCCCTCATAGCGCTCGATCGGGCCGCGAAGGGCCCGGAACGCGCCGTCGACAAGCTCGGCCCACGCCTCGGGATCGAGCGATTCCGCAAGTGCCGTCGAGCCTTTGAGGTCACAGAAGAGGACCGTGACGATGCGACGCTCTCCGGCCAGGGCGGCCGCAGGCCCACTGTTCGGCATCGGCCGATGCTAGGCCGTCGCGCGGATGCCTCACACTTTGGCTGTGACGCAGCAACGTACGGTGGCGGTCCTCGGGGCGACGGGTACGGTCGGACAGCGTTTCATCACGCTGGTGGCCGACCACCCATGGTTCAAGCTGACCGCGCTCACCACGTCAGAGCGCAACGCCGGCAAGCGTTACGCCGACGCGGTGCACTGGCACCTGCCGGTGCCGATGCCCGAGTCCGTGGTCGACATGACGCTCGAGGCGACCCGTCCCGATCTTGGCGCGGACCTCTGCTTCAGCGCCCTGCCGAGCGACGCGGCGGAGGAGCACGAGGCCGCGCTCGCGAAGGCGGGCCACCACGTATTCAGCAACGCGAGCACGCATCGGATGGATGCGGACGTCCCGAACCTGTTGGCCGAGGTGAACTTCGAGCACGTGAAAGCCCTCGCCACCCAGCGCGAGGCTCGCGGCTGGAGCGGCTCCATCGTCACGAACGGCAACTGCACGGCGATCCACCTGACCCTCGCGATCGCGCCGCTGCAACGCGACTTCGGGATCGAGCAGCTCGTCGTCACGACGATGCAGTCGATCTCGGGTGCCGGCTACCCCGGGGTGCCGTCGCTCGACGTCCTCGACAACGTCGTCCCGTACATCGGGGGCGAGGAGGAGAAGGTCGTCGAGGAGACCCAGAAGTTCCTCGGCGGCTGGAGCGCGGCCGCTGGATTCACGCCAGCGACCTTCCCCATGTCGGTGCATTGCAACCGCGTCCTCGTCCGCGACGGCCACACCGAGACCGTCAGCATCGGGCTGAAGGACGCGCCGAGCCTCAAGGCGATCCTCGAGAGCTTCCGGAGCTTCAAGGGCCGCCCGCAGGAGCTCGGGCTCCCATCCGCGCCGGCGCACCCGATCGTCCTCCGCGAGCAGCAGGACCGCCCGCAGCCACTGCTGGACCGCGACGCCGAGCACGGGATGGCCTCGACGATCGGTCGCATCCGCGAGGATCCGGTCCTTGGGCTGAAGTTCATCGTGGTCGGGCACAACACCATCCGCGGCGCGGCCGGCGCGTCGGTCCTCAACGCCGAGCTGCTCGTCGCGGAGCGCTGCGTGTAGCGATGGCGGCCGAGACCTTCCTCGCGCGGCTCGATCGCGTCCCGCTGAATCGCTTCCACTGGCGGCTCCTCGTCGTCGCCGGCCTCGGCTGGATGTTCGACGCGATGGACGTGATCCTCATCGCGTTCCTCCTCACGCCGATCCGGACGGAATTCGGCCTCGACGCGACGCAGACCGGATTCGTTGCGAGCGCGGGCTTCGTGGGGATGTTCTTCGGCGCCGCGATCGCTGGGCGTCTCGCCGATCGTGTTGGCCGAAAGACCGTGTTCCAGGCCACGCTCGTGCTCTTCTCGTTCGGCGCGCTGCTGTCCGCGGCAGCGCCGAGCTTCGAGACGCTGCTGCTGGCGCGCGCGATCGCCGGGCTCGGTCTCGGCGGCGAGCTGCCGGTCGCGTCGACCCTCGTCTCGGAGTACGCGCCGCGGGCGTCGCGCGGGCGGTTCATCGTCCTCCTCGAGTCGTTCTGGGCATACGGGACGATCCTCGCGGGGATCGTCGCACTCGTCGTGCTGCCGCAGTTCGGCTGGCGCGGGGCGTTCGTCGTCGGTGCGCTCCCGGCGCTCTACGTCGCGTACCTCCGCCGCGCGCTGCCGGAGTCACCCCGGTTCCTCGCCGAGCACGGACGCGCCGCCGAAGCGGACGCGGTCGTCCGCCGGGTCGAGCGCGAAGGTGGGGGAGCGCTCATCACGGTCGCGAGGCCGGTCGCGCCCGAGCGGTCCGCGGGGCGTACCGCATCGATCGGTGCGCTCTTCGCGGCGCGCTACGCCCGCCGCACGCTCATGCTCTGGATCCTGTGGTTCGGGATCACGTTCACGTACTACGGGATCTTCACGTTCCTGCCGTCGCTCTTCGGTGCGCGTGGATTCACCGTAGGTCAGAGCAACTTCTATTTCTTCATCTCAAGCCTGGCTCAGGTCCCGGGCTACTTCAGTGCGGCGTGGCTGGTCGAGCGGATCGGCCGGCGGCCGACGCTCGTCGCGTATTTGGTCGGCTCCGCCGTTGCGGCGTACCTCTTCGGGAATAGCGGCACGCTGAACGACGCGGTCGTGTACGCGGCGCTGCTGTCGTTCTTCAACCTCGGCGCATGGGGCGTCGTGTACGCGATCTCGCCGGAGCTCTATCCGACGGCACTTCGAGCGACGGGCGCCGGCGCCGCGGCCGCGGTGGGCCGGATCGGCGGGATCATCGGGCCATTCCTCACGCCGACGCTCACCGTCTCGCTCGGTCAGGCCGGCGTCTTCGGCGTGTTCATGGGCCTGCTGCTGCTCACCGCGGCCGCTGTCGGTCTGCTCAGCGAGGAAACACGCGGCAAGTCCCTCGAGGAGATCGCGCCGGCCGCGTAGGCAATAGCGCGTAGCCAATCCGGGCGATTGTCGGGTACGAGCACACGACCTAGCCTGTTGCTGTGATCGAACGCGAGCGCAAATACGCGGTCCCGGACCTCGCGGTGCCCGACCTTCGGGGGCGCCTCGAGAAGGACGGCCGCTGGGTGCGCGCCGGCGCCGAGGGGGACGTCTTCTTCGACCACCCAAGCCTGCACCTCCAGGTCGAGGATCGCCGGCTCCGGCTGCGGTTCCGCGACGAGGGCGGGGTCCAGGAGCTCACCTACAAGAGCCCCCGCGAGATGCACGGCGTGGACAAGGTGCGCAAGGAGATCACCGCCGTCGTCGTGTCGGGGCCGATCGAGGAGCTCATCGCCGAGCTCGGGTTCCGCCGCATCCGCAAGTTCGTCAAGCTCCGCGAGGTCTACGTGCTCGGTGAGTTCGAGATATCGCTCGACCACCTTGACGGCGCCGGCTGGTTCTGCGAGATCGAGGCGCTCACGCCGACGGCCGACATCGATGCGATGGCCTACGAGCTCGGGCTACGGCCGCGCCAGCTCGAGCCACGCACGTACTCGGAGATCGTGGACGAGATGTCCTCAGCGCAAGAGCCGACGCCCGCGTAGCCGCGCGGCGCGTAGGATGCCGTCGCAAGCGTCAGATCATTGAAAGGCCGGTGCATGAGCGTCAGAATTCGCCGGGACTGAGCGGAGCCCCTCGGGGCGGTCGTGCTCGTCTCGACGCTCTAGTTAGAGCGCGCGATATGTAGTCGCCTTCTGCGTGGGTTTCGCTCGAGCCGCGTGGCTTTGCCATGCGGCTTTTTCGCGCCCACGAAACGAAGGAGGCACGAGATGACACGTGCGCGCGCTTCAACGTTATGGCGGACGCAGAACTTCCTCCGTGACCCGCGGTTGGCCGAGCACCTGGTCAGGCGCTGCGGCATCGGTCCAGCCGACGTCGTGTACGACCTCGGCGCAGGCACCGGCATCCTCACCGCGGCCCTCGCTTTACATGCGGCACGAGTGGTCGCCCTGGAGAAGGATCCAGCGCTGGCCGATCGCCTACGGGCCCGGTTCCAGGCCCATTCCAACGTCGTGATACGACATACTGACATTCAGACGTACCCCTTACCACGCGCGGACTACGTTGTCTTCTCGAGTCCGCCGTTCGACATCACGGCAGCGATCATCCGAAGGCTGACGAGTGCGACCGTCCCGCCGCGCGATGCATGGCTAGTGCTCCAGCGTGAGGCCGCGGAGCGCTACATCGGATCACCGCATCAGACCCTGGCTGCACTACAGATCGCGCCGTGGTTCTCGGTCGAGGTCGTCCATCACTTCAGGAAGATGGATTTCGAGCCCCCGCCGTCGGTCGACGCCGTGTTCGTGCGCGTCCACAAGCGGGGACCCCCGCTTGTCCCGGCGCGCGATGCGTGGCTCTATCGGGACTTGATCGCCGCGATATTCCCGACATGGCGACCGTCCGTCGGACGATCGATAGCGGCCACCATCGGCGCTCGGCCCGCCGCGCGGCTGTTGGCCATGGCCGGCGTTGATCCGGCGTCGCGGCCCTCGGCGATCCCGCTGCGCAGCTGGTTGGCCTTGTACGAGCAATTCGGCCGGCTACCCGAGGCGATGCGCGCGCAGGTCGCCGGGTCCGACCTCCGGCTTCGCCGCCAGCAGCGCCGCCTCTCCAAGCGCCACCGGACTCGAGCCCCACGTGACGGGCTCTCCGCGGCGCCCTCGCGAACGCTGGGGTCAGGTCGAGTCGAAGCCCGCCGAGTCGGGGCGGTCTAACCGATCCGCTGCTTGTAGAGAGCCTTCAGCTCAGCGTCGGATCCGCCGAGATACCGGCTCGTCGTCGAGGCGTTCTTGTGCCCAGCGAGCCGCTGAGCGGCCGGCAAGCCCATCTCGGTCGCCCACAACGTGATCGCGGCATGCCGCAGCCAGTGCGGAGAGACGTTCTCCATGAGACCCGCTCGTTTCGCGGCGTCGCCGATGATCCGCTGCGCCGTCCAGACCGACATGCGATAACCATCGGCCTTCTTGCGATCCGTGATGAACAGCGCGGGGTCCGTGTCGCGTCGTGTCTGCAGGTAGCGCTGCAGCCACTCGCGGGCGCGCGGGGTGAGGAAGACCCGCCGGAAGCGACCGCCCTTGCCGAACACCGTCACTTCATCGACCACCCGGATGCCGTCACCGGGCGTCTTCGCCGCGCGATCCAGTTCGAGCGCGTCGCGGTCGAGGCCGATCACTTCGCTGATGCGGCAGCCCGTGGCGCAAAGGAACTCGACCAGAGCCAAACCGCGCACGCCATCGTCGGCCGCCTTATCGAAGCTCTCGATGAGCCGCTTCAGGCGAGCGGCCTCGAGGTGGCGGGCATCCGGATTGGGATCGTTGGCCTTGGCCAGCTCGACCTTCTCCGGTCCCGGCACAGGGAGTTCGAGGAGGACCCCGAACTTCAAGAGACCGCGCAGCGCGATGAGGAACAGGTTCTTCGATGCCGGGCTCAACGCACCCTTGCCGGCGTGCCGACCGCCCCTGAGCTGTCTACGGGTGAGGCTGCTCCCGAAGGCCTTGATCGATCGCACATCGAGGTCGCCGATCCGTGGCGACGCCTTCGGTCCGAAGAACGCGATGAATTCGGACAAGTAATCGCTGTAGCGTGTGACCGTCCGTTCAGAACGGCCCTTGTCCTGTAGGTCCTGCAGGTACGCGCGCACGAAGTCGGCGAGTGGACTCTTCGGCCCGAGGTCCCTGGGATCGACATAGGAAGCCTGCAAAAGGACCGTTCCGACTCTTACTCGAGGTGCAATCCTCATTGCACGTGATAGTGTGCTATGACCGCCCACCCGTCAAGGCGCCCTGGACCCCATCCCCTTCCGGACATCGACTACGGCTCGCTCGAGGTAGACCGCAGCCGCCCGCAGACGCGCCGGATCGTCACGAAAGATACCGAGACCTTGGTTGCATGGGCTGCATGGCAATCCCCGCACGATCCCGGACGCATGCTCGTGATCTACCGACAAATTAGCGCCGCCCGGCGGAGGTTGACCGCAGACAAGGCAGATCCCCCGCTGGGCTTCAACGATGCGCAGGTGGTCGTCGAAGTCGAGCCCGTACAGCTCCTGGCGGTACTTCTTGGCCTGGCGAGCTCGCTGGCAGATCCGACAGTGCCGGCCACCATCAGGGCTGTAGTAGATGTTCTCGTCGGTGTACTCGTGACCGTGGGGACAACTGGTCTTTCGATATTTGAGCCGCTTTGGCCACGCGCTCTTGACGCTGCCTATTGGACGTCCGGCCTTCACGCTGTCGATGTGCCACACCGACCGAGTCGCGCCCATAGGACTTTGGGTCATGTGTTTGTTTGAAGATCGCGTCGGACCACAAGATCAGGGTGTCAGCTCCGAGGTCGCGCCGACGAAATCATCGGCCGAAGCCCATCGTGGCGCTGCGTAGACCTCTCTCCATCGGCGGAGCTACGCCCGCGGTTGGAGTTCATCGCGTACGTTCGCCGCTGCGGCCGCCGCCCGACCCACAGGCATCGCGAAGGTGAATGTCGTGCCCTTGCCGAGCTCGCTCTCGATCCAGATGCGCCCGCCGTGGAGCTCGATGAAGCGCTTCGCGAGGGTCAAGCCGAGCCCGGTTCCCTCGCGCGAGCGGTCACTCGGCTTGCCGACCTGCTGGAACTCGTCGAAGACCTTGGCCTGATCCTCGGGGGCGATGCCGATGCCGGTGTCGCGGACCGACACCTCGACCTCGCCGTTCCGTCGCCGCGCGCGGACGCCGATCGTGCCGCCGTCGGGGGTGAACTTGACGGCGTTCGACAGCAGGTTAAGGAGCACCTGGCGGACCTTGCGCTCGTCCGCGACAACGGTCCCGAGGTCGGCCGGGGCATCCTCGGTGAGCGCGATGGCGTGGCGGGCCGCCCGCTCGCGGACGAAGGCGAGGGCGCCGCGGATCGTGTCGGCCAGGGCGAACTCGCTCGGTTCGAGCTCCATCCGGCCGGCCTCGACCTTGGAGAGGTCGAGGATCTCGTTCACCAGGTCCAGGAGGTGACGGCCGGAGCTGGCGATGTCGGTGGTGTACTCGGCCTGGCGCTCGTTGAGCTCGCCGAACAGGCGCTGCCCGAGCACGTCGGAAAAGCCGATGATCGCGTTGAGCGGGGTGCGCAGCTCGTGGCTCATGTTCGCCAGGAACTCGCTCTTGTGCCGGCTGGCTGCGGCGAGCTCCTGATTCGCGACCTCCAGCTGGCCCGACTTCTCCTTGATCTGGCTGATGAGCCGAACATTCTCGATCGCGATGACCGCCTGAACCGCGAAGACCTTGACGAGCTCGACCTGCTTATCGCTGAACGGCCGCACCTCCCCGCGGCGCAGGAACAGCACGCCGATCCCTCGGCCGTCTCGGATCAGCGGCGCGGCCATCGTGGTGCGCTCGCCCAGAACGAGCGCTTGGGCCTGACCCAGGGGATACTGATCGCCCGCGGCCTGGAGATCGGGGACCTGGATCGTCCGAGCTTCCACGATCGCCCGGCCGCTCACGGTGGTCCGATCAACGGCCCACGGCGGGACTTTGGTGTCCAGCGGGCCGACGCGGGCTCGCACCTGGAGCAGTCCATCCTCTCCTTGCAGGATCACCGACACGTTCTCGGCGACGCAGAAGCGGGCTGCGCTTTCGGCGATCGCATCGAGCACCGGCGTGATGTCGCTCGGTGACGCCGCAATGACGCGGAGGATCTCGCCGAGCGCCGTTTGGCGCTCCAGGGCGTCCCTCGTCTCGTTGAACAGCCGCACGTTCTCAATGGCGATCACGGCCTGCGCAGCAAAGGTCTCCGCAAGCTCGATCTGGCGCTCCGTGAACGGGGTCGCCTCGGTCCGGCGAAGGAACAGCGCCCCGATCGGACCAGCGGCGCTCAGGAGGGGTGTCGCAACGATCGCCCGCGTCGTCGGCGAAGCCGCCAGCCCATCTGGATATTGGTCCGCTTCGGCCTGCAGGTCAGGGACGTGGATCGTCCGCCGCTCGATCATCGATCGGCCCGACACGAACGTCGGCCCGATCCGCGCGTTCTCGCCGAACCGTCGCGTCTCGATGGGACCGTGGTGGGCGCGAATGCGCCACACCTCGCCCTCGAGCAGCCCGACGGACACATCCTCGGCGGCGCAGAAGCGAGCGGCGCTCTCGGCGATGGCTTCGAGCACCGGCTGGACGTCGGTCGGGGACCGTGCGATGACGCGAAGGATCTCTGCGAGGGCCGTTTGCCGCTCGAGCGCCTCTTTCGTCTCGTTGAACAGGCGCACGTTCTCGATGGCGATCACGGCCTGTGCCGCGAAGCCCTCGGCCAGTGCCACTTCGTCGGCGCCGAACGGGTGGAGATCCGTCCGCCGCAGAAGGAGCGCGCCGATCGCCTTGCCCTGCCGCAGCAGCGGTGCCGCGAGGTTCGCGTGCTCGCCAAGAAGCTCGCCCAGCTTGCGCCCGATGGGAAACTCCTCGCTCACCTGGATATCGGCGACGTGGGTCGTGCGCGAGTCGAGCGTCGCCCGTCCAGCGACGGTCTCCCGCACCAGCGGCACTCGCTTGATGACCTCACCCTCCGAGTCGACTACCCGCATGGTGCCTGCGTGCGCCCGATGCTCCAACGCGTCGCCGTCGACGAGGAAGACGAGCACGTCCTCGGCCCCGCAGAAGCGCAGCGCATTCCTCGCGACCGCGTCGAGGACCGGCTGGTCCGTCGTCGGCGAGGTCGAGATCGTGTAGAGAATGTCGGCGGTGGCTCGCTGTCGCTCCAGGGCCTCCTTCGTCTCGGTAAAGAGGCGCACGTTCTCGATCGCGATCACCGCCTGGTCGGCGAACGTGCGGAGCAGGCTGATCTGCTGCTCGGTGAACGGCTGAATGCTGACCCGCCGCAGGATGATCGCGCCGAACGGCGTACCGTCGCGCAGGAGGGGCGTCGCGACCGCGGTGTGGAAGCCAAGTTCGACCGCAACTTGGCTGCCGAGCGGGTACTCGGCAGACTCCGCCTGCAGATCCGCGACGTGGATGGTGCGCTTCTCGACCACCGCCCGGCCGGTCATCGTCGTCCGATCCGGTGGCCACGGACGCCGCTGCGGGCGCACCGGCCCATGGGCGGCCCGCTCGATCAGGAGCGTTCCGTCGTCGCTGAGCAGGAAGATGGCAACGTCCTCCGCGGCGCAGTAGCGTGCGGCGTGCTCGGCGATCGCGTCGACGACGGGCTGCACGTCCGCCGGGGAGCTCGAGATGGCCCGCAGGATCTCGCTGATCGCAGCCTCGCGCTCGGTCGCCTCGCGGAGCTCCTGCCGCATCGGCTCGATGTCGCCTGGCTGGTCCACCTTCGGCGTCGGCGTCCCAGAGGGTCGCGTCGGTCGACGGTCACCTGGTCGCCTCGGGGCATTCTGGCTAGCCACTGGTGCGCAGTATCGGGCCGCCACGCCTCATGCAGGGCCGCCGCCTACAGCTTGAGCTCCCACGTCTCGCCCACCAGATCCTTGCCGAAGCTGTGGTGCGAGTCCTCCGCGATCAGCTCGAAGCCCGCCTCCTCGTAGATGTGGCGCGCGGCGCGCAGGACGCTGTTCGTCCAGAGCCGCAGCTTCTTGTAGCCAGCGGCGCGGCTGAACGCGATGCACTCATCCACGAGCCGCTTGCCGATCCCGAGCCCGCGCGCCTTCGGCTCGACGAGCAGCAGCCGGAGCTTCGCGACGCTCGCCGAGTGCCTCACCGCGAAGACGCAGCCGACGTTGTCGCCATCGCGCTCCGCGATCCAGCACCGTTCGCGAGCGGGGTCGAGGTGCTCGACGAACTTCCCGACGATGCCGGCCACGAGGCCCTCGAATTCCTCGTTCCAGCCGTACTCCTCCGCATAGAGCGCCCCGTGCCGCTGCACGACCCACCCGTAGTCCCCCGATCGCGGCACGCGCAGCACGTACGAGCCGCCCGTGGCGGCCTGCGGCTCGCCCAGGAGCCGCTCCACGGTCGCCATCGCCCCCACGAGGCGCTCCTGGTCCGCGACCGCCAGTCGCGCGAGCTGCGCCCCGATGTCGTCCCGCGAACGCGAGTCAAGCGAGGCGAACACGCTCCTTCCCCGCTTGGTGAGCCGTAACTCGCTCCTGCGGGCGTCCTCGGGGGACGGACGCTTCTCCACCAGCCCGCGCCGCCGGAAGGCCGCGAGGATCCTGCTGAGGTAGCCGGCGTCGAGATCGAGGTCCTTGGTCAGCACGGCGGCCACGGCATGCTCGCGGTTCGCGAGCTCGTACAGAACGCGAGCCTCGGTCAGCGAGAACGGGCTCTCGAGGTAGCCATCCCGGAGCAGACCGAGCTGGCGGGTGTAGAAGCGGCTGAAGCGCCGTACGTCCCCGACGCGCCCATCGAACATGGCGGCGGGCCTGGCGCGGCCTACGCTCGGATGCTTGCCGAAGCAACAATTTAGTTGCCCCTGTCAAGCATCGCGCTCGTGGCGCAGCTGCCAGGCGGCCTGTGCCGGCAGGCCGAGCTTCGTCCGCATCGGCGGCGGCAGGTACTTCGCGCCTTCCTGCAGGCTCAGGCTCGAGACCTCGGCGCGGTGATCGCGCAGGAAACCGTACGCGAGCTCAGGTCGTTTCTTGCTCACCTCGCGAAGGATCCAGCCGATCGCCTTCCGAATGAAGAACTCGCGCTCGTGCAGCATCCCAGCCGCGAGGCGGGCGAACAGGTCGAAGTCCCCCGCCCCACGCGACAGGACCCGGAGCTGCGCGAGGAGAGCCGTGCGCCTCACCCAAAAGCTCGGGTCGGTCGCCCAGACCGCGAGGCGCTTCAGCGCGGCCGGATAGCGCTCGACGACGCCGCCGATGACGTCTGCCGCGAGCCAGTCGACGTGGGCCCAGGTGTCGGACGTTCGCACGAGGCCCGCGAGCCACGGCAGGTCGCTCTCGCGCAGCAGGGCCGCATATCGGCCCAGCAGCGCGATCGAGACCGATCGGTACTCGTGCCAGTCGGTTGCATAGAGTGCGTCCACGATGGCCCGCAGCTGAAGGCGGGTCAGGTCGGGGTTGGCACGCGCGAAATCCATGGCCGCGCGACGGATCTCCCCGACGCGTGCGCCGTAGAAGCGGAGGTCGCTCTTTAGGTACTTCTGATCATGCGTCGCCCGCTCCGGCGTGCCGACCTGGACGAACCGTTTCTGGAAGAACGCGCGCGCGGCGGCGGGAGTCGTCACTGCGCGACCTCGCGTAGCCAGGCTGCGATCTCGCGGTCGCTGAGGCCGGCGGTGTCGAGTTCGTGCGCTCCAACGCCCACGACCGGGATGCGCACAACGTAGCGGACCTCGAGTGCCGCGTCCGACGCAATGTCGACGCGCTCGATCGCCAGCGGCCGGTCGAGACCGATGCGCCGCAGCGCACGATGCGTCTCTTCGCAGAGGTGGCAACCCGCGCGCTGGTAGAGCGTCACCGCGAGCGGCGGCCCGCGGTGCGTGCGCAGGCGCACGAGAGCCAGGCCACGCCGGAGGTTCCCGCGGAGCACGGCTAGATTGTCGCGGTGAGCCCATTCGCGCGTCCCGACCTCTTCTGGTCGACCGACCAGGTCGCGGCGCGTCTTCGGGATCCGAAGGTGCGGATCGTCGACTGCCGATTCACCTTCGACGCCGAGGGGCGCACCGACTACCTGCAGGCCCACCTCCCCGGCGCCATCCACCTCGATTGGAGTCGCGACCTCGCGGCTCACCCACCCGCGCCCGGCCATCCGAAATACATGCTCCAGGAGTCAGCGGACCTCGCGGCGACCATGGCGCGATCCGGGATCGGCGACGACACGTTCGTCATCGGCTACGACGCCGAGGGCGGACACCACGCGGCCCGCCTGTGGCTCGCCCTTCGCCGCTACGGCCACGACGCGATGGCGGTCATGGAGGGCGGGATCCAGAGGTGGCTCCGCGAAGGCCGACCCGTCGAGGCCGGCGAGGTCACGGTGCAGCCCGCGACGTTCACGCCGCGGTCGCGCGACGGCGTCGTCGCAACCAGGGACGAGGTCCTCGCAGCGGTGCGGACCGCCCATCCGTGGCTGTTGGATGTGCGTCGGGACAGCGAATACACCGGCGCCGAGCTTCGCGCGAAGCATGGGGGACACATCCCGGGCGCGGTCAACGTGCTCTGGAAGGACGCTCTCGGTGACGACTGGATGCTGAAGGACCCGGACGAGCTCGAGCAGATGTACATCGACGCGGGCTTCGGGCCCGAGACCGCGACGGTCACCTACTGCCAGGCAGGCGTCCGCGCAGCTTTCACGCATTTGGTGCTTACAGCGCTCGGGCACGAGGACGTGCGCACGTACGATGGCTCGTGGGAGGAGTGGGGCAATCGCGACGACGTCCCGATCGCGGTCGGGCGCAGCTAGGACTAGAGGCAGAGCCCCCGATTCGCTTCGACCACCCGAGGCCAGCGCTCCGCGCCCGACGGCGAGACCACGTAGATCGCCTCGTCCTGATCGCCCGGGCTGAGGAAGATCTGGATCGGGCCGAGCCGGTAGCCCGTTGGCGCCGCATCCGTGGGAAGCGTGGCATTGCGAACCAGGCGATCGCGGAAATCGACGCCGATGACTCCTTGCGGGTCGCGGAGGTAATAGCGCGCCTGCGCGAAGGTCGTCGCGTTCGTGCCGATCGGCCAGCCGATGAACATCATGGTCGCCGACTGCCAGTGGCAGTGGTCCGGCCCGCCGAACGTCGCCAGCTCGGCGGAGTCGACCGGGCCATGACCGTCGCGCGACCATCCGTACCCCGGATGCCCCGGCGGTGCGTCAAAGGCCGAGGCCACCGATGCGAACGGCGCTCGCGCCCGGACATCGAGGATATTGAGCGGCCAGCTGACCGCGAACAAGACCAGGACGACCGCGACGGTGATCGCGACGCGCCGGCGACGGCCGGTCAGGTCCGCTCCGTCGACGGCACCATGACCCAGGTCAGCCCGGCCGCGAGGAGTGCGAAGCCGACGGCGACCGCGAGTGCGAACGGTGTCGAGATCGCGAGCAATGGACCCGACAGCGCCGAGCCGACCGGGATCCCCGAATAATTCAGGTGCATCGAGACCGCGAACGCGCGGCCGAACCATGCCGGGTCGGTGACGCGCTGGCGGAGCGAGAACAGCGCGACATCCATCACCGAGCCACCGACACCGCAGAGGACCACACCCACAATGAGTGCCCCGAGCGACGACGCCATCCCGATCGCGGCGATGCCCGCGCTGATGCCGAGGATCCCGCCGACCAGCATCGGTCGCTCCCGGCCGACGCTCCCCCACCGGCCCGCCAGGAGGCCGCTCGCGATGCCACTCAGTCCCATCAACGACCACAGAACGCCGACGAGCTGCACTCCGCCGTAGCCTCCCTGGAGGACCAGCACCGGCAGCGCGACGATGAGGATCCCTTGCCCCAGGTTCACCACCGACATCCCGACCGCGAGCCCGCGGAGCGCACGGTTCCGCAACACGTACATCACGCCAGCTCGTGCTTCCGCGAGGAGACCGACGCGATCCTCGCGATCGGTGTGGACGTCCTTCACGCCGACGAGCGTCACGGCGCCGAGCAGGAACACGACGGCGGTCGCGGCGATCGCGGCCTCAGGTGAAGCGAACGCGACGATCGCGCCCGCGAGCGGCGGGCCGAGCACCGTCGTGATCATGTAGAACATCGAGTCCACCGCGTTCGCGCGATCCCAGAGGTGCGACGGAATGACCATCGGGAACAGCGACCGCGAGCCGCTCGTGCCGAGTGGATTCATCAGCGAACCGAAGACGACGAACACGAGGATCGCCCAGAGCGGAGCGTGGAAATTCGCGAGCACGACGATCCCGGTCAGCGCGACGGCGGAGGCGACGTAATCCGAGACCATGAGCCGCACTCGGCCGAAGCGGTCGAGGAGCGCGCCGGCGAGCGGGCTCACGAGCACACCCGGGGCGATCGCGAGGAACACCGAGATGCCGGCGAGCGACGGCGAGCCGTATCGCTGCAGCACGAACAGCACGAGGGCGAGCTGCCACATGGACGCGCCCGCTCGCACGAGGAGCGTCGCGACCGCAAGTCGAGGGAACCCGGGGACGTGGAGCAGCGCGCGATAGCTGGCCCCCGGTGTCGCGATCGCCTCCACTACGCGAGGGCCATGGCACGCAGCTCCGCAGCGAGGTCCGCCGGCACGTCGGCCTCGACGTCGATGCCGCTCTCGGAATACTCCTCGCGCCGGAGCGCGCCACGCTCGCGGATGCGCTGGATCATCACGCCGCCGCGGTCGTACGGCAGGGTGAGCCGGATCTTCGTCCAGCTTGCGCGCGCCGACTCGGCGAGCCGCTCGCGGAGCGCGTCGATACCCTCGCCCGTCTGCGCCGACGCGAAGATCGCACGCGGGAATTCGGCGCCGATCGCCTCGCGGAGCGCATCGCCCTCCGGACCCCGCAGCAGGTCGGCCTTGTTCAGCACGAGCAGCTGCGGCCGCGCGGCAAGCTCCAGCGTCGCGAGGGTGTCCTTGACGACGCGCATCCGCTCGTGGACGTTCGGGTGCGAGACGTCGGCGATGTGGACGAGGAGGTCGGCGTCGGCGAGCTCGTCGAGCGTTGCGCGGAACGCTGCGATGAGGGTCGGCGGCAGCTTGTTCACGAACCCCACGGTGTCCGAAAGGAGGACGTTCACGCCGCTTCCGACGGCGGCGCGACGAGTCGTGGGGTCGAGCGTCGCGAACGGCTGATCGGCGACGAGGACGTCGGCGCCGGACAGCGCGTTGAGGAGCGTCGATTTGCCGGCGTTCGTGTAGCCGACGAGGGCGGCGAGATAGAGGCCCTCTTGCGCGCGCGAGTGACGCGAGCGCCCGCGCTGTTCGGCGACCGTCGCGAGGCGCTCCCTCAGGTCCTGGATGCGACGGCGGATGACCTGCCGATCGCTTTCCAGCTTCGACTCGCCGGGACCGCGGGTGTTGATTCCACCGCCGAGACGCGACATCTCGCGCCCGACGCCGGCCAGCCGCGGCATCCGGTACTCCATCTGCGCGAGCTCGACCTGGAGCTGACCTTCACGAGATCGAGCGTGCCGCGCGAAGATGTCGAGGATCACGGCCGAGCGATCGATGACCCTCGCGTCGAGCAGCTCCTCGAGATTCTTCTGCTGCTTCGGGGAGAGCTCGTCGTCGAAGACGACGAGATCCGCGCCGCTGCGGGCGCGCTCGATCGCCAGCTCCTCCGCCTTGCCTTTTCCGACCCACGTGTTCGGATCCGGCGCGCGGCGATGCTGCGTCGCGCGGCCGACGACCGTCGCTCCGGCGGCGACCACGAGCGTGGCCAGCTCGTCGAGCGAGTCGTCGGCCTCGAGCGCGCTGCCCTGCTGCTCGAGCCCGACGAGGTACGCGCGCTCGGCGGGCACCGCCGTATCGAAGCTCATGCCTCTCCTGTTCTTGTTTGGGCTCCGCCCAAAATGCTCATGGCTGGTGGAGTCGCTCCTCGCGGCAAAGCCGCTCGTCGCTCATGCCTCTCC
>JALYLX010000141.1 GCA_030773995.1 Chloroflexota bacterium | reverse complement strand
GGGCCGCTCTCGGCATCAGTCGAGTATGCGGCCCGCGTTTGCGCCTATCGCGCGACTAGGAGGCTTTCTTGCGTGCGGTCTTGCTCTTATCGGCTTTGGCCGTCGCCTTCTGGTGCACGAGCGACTCGTGGCCGCCGCGGCCGGAGCGGCTGCCCTTCTTCTCATCTTCCTTCGCCTTCGCGACCGACGCCTTGAGGGCGGACATGAGATCGACGACCGTCGTCTCGGCCTCCGGCTCCGGGGCCTCGACAAGATCCTCGCGACCTTCGACCTTCGCTTCGACGATCTTCTCGAGCGCCTTCTTGTACTCGTCCTTGAATTCGGACGGATCGAACTCCATGGCCATCATGCCGACCAGGTTCTCGGCCATCTTCAGCTCGGCCGGGGAGACCTTCACGTCGGTCGGGAGGTCCAGATCCTCGGTGCTCCGGATCTCGTCGGGCCAGTGCAGCGTGTTCATGACCATCGCGCCGTTGTGCGAGCGGACCGACACGAGCCGCTCGCGGTCGCGCAGGGCGAATTTCGCGATCGCGACCTGCCCGGTCTTTTCGAGAGTCTTCTTCATGAGCGCGTATGGCTTCTGAGCGGATTTCTCCGGCTCGAGGTAGTAGGCGCTCTGGTAGTAGAGCTCGCCAGGAAGCTCCTCGTCCTTGATGAAGCCGGCGATGTCGATCGCCTTGCTCGATTCGAGGGGGAGCTTCTCGAGATCGTCATCGCTGAGGATGACGTAGCTGCCCTTCTCGTATTCGTAGCCGCGGACCACGTCGCCCCACTGGACTTCGTGATCGCCCTCGGGGCACCAGCGCTTGTTCTTGATGCGCGACTTGTGGTCGGGACAGAGGAGGTGGAACGACACCTTCGACGAGCTCTCCGTCGCGAGATACAGCCGCACCGGGATGTTCACCATCCCGAACTGCATCGAGCCCTTCCAGATCGAACGCGGCATGCCGCTCACCTCCGCTTGCCGCTCGTCGCGCGGCTAGCCGCGCGCAGCGTACACCCCCGGGTCAAGGGGCGGATCGGTGCGCCGCTACGCGCGGGCGAGCCAGAGGATCCGGCGGAACGTCGCGAGGTCGCCCGCCCAATGCTCAGCGACGATCTCCGGCGACGTGGCGCCGATGACGTAGCGGAGCGCGAACGCCGCGACGATCGCGTCGTCGAGCGAACCGGCGATCGGGATGAAGTCCGGTACGAGATCGATCGGCATAGCGAGGTACACCACGGTCGCGCCGAGGACGAGCTTCGCGCGGAGCGGAACGCGCGGATCGCGCACGAGGCCCGCGAAGAGGCGCGTCAGGTTGGGAACGAGCATCGCGAGCTCGCGCGCCAATGCGCGGCGGCCGAGCAGGATGAGCACGAGGACCAGCGCGACCCAGACGACGAGCAGGATCGCGACGACCGTGATGACGCGCTCCATCGCTAGATCGCCAGCGCGCGCTCCGCGAGGCTGGTCGGCATCGCGCCGCTCGACGTCAGCTTGTCGTGGAACTCGCGCAACGCCGGAACGTCGGCCCTGCCGTTCTTCGCCAGCCAGCGCGTCCGGACGTCGACGATCTCGAGCATGCCGGTGAGGTACGCCGACGCCTGCGTCGGCCACGAGCAGTAGCGGCCGACCTCGGCCCGCGCGTTCGGCTCGGTAAGGTTGCCCTTCTCGACCATGAACTTCACCGCTTCGTCGAAGGTCATCTCGCCGAGGTGCAGGCTGGTGTCGACGACGATGCGCGCAGCTCTGAAGATCGTGGCCTCGTACTGGTACAGCTGGTGCTTCGGGTCGGTGAAGAATCCCTGCTCGCGCATGACGCGCTCCGCGTAGAGCGCCCAGCCCTCGGAGAAGTACGGCGTGTTGAAGATCTGCCGCAGCTTCGAGGGGTTGAAGTGCGCCATCACCAGATGCCAGTGGTGCCCGGGGTAGGCCTCGTGCACGGCCGTCGTCGGGATGCCGGCGCTGCAGTTCCCTTCGAGCCGCTCCTGGATCTCCTCGTCCGGCGTGTTGTCGGGCGGATATGGCACGAAGAAGTGGCCGGCGAGCGAGTCGCTGAACGCCGGCGGCCGGTTGTAGGAAGCCACGGCAAGGATCGGCCGCTGGAACGGCGGCGACGGCTCGACGGTGCAGCGCTCACCGGGCGGCAGCGTGACCAGACCGGTGTCGCGCAGGAACGAATGCGCCCGCTCGGTCCACTCCTCGTATTCGTCGCGCATCGCGGCGGGCGTGGGCGCGTGGATCTTGTTCAGCTTGTCGAGCAGCCCGACCCAATCCTCGTCGCCGGAGATCTCTTTCGCGATCCGCCGTGCCTCGGCGGCCAGCAGGTCGTACTGTTCCCGTCCGCGCTCGCGTAGGGCGCGCGCGTCGTAGGGGAGCAGCTCCTTCTCCCTGAGCAGCGCCGAGTACAGGGTCTCGCCGACGGCGTAGTCGCCCGCGGCCTTCTCCCGCTTCGTCTGGAGGAAGGCCGCGAACGCATCGAACGCGTCACCAGCCTCGGCGCCGACCGTCGCGAGCTTCTGCCGCAGCGCCGGGTCCTTCACTTCCTCGGGCACGAGCTCGCGCGCGTACTTCGCGGCAGCCCGAGCCTGCCCCATCGCGCGATCGACGTAGATCTTCGGGACGATCTCGAAGTCCAGGTTCTCGGTGCCTTGACGCAGCGCGCGCGGCACTTCCGCAAGCCGCGCTCGCGCCGCCTCGGCCAGGTCCTTCTCCGGACGGAGCTTGTGGAGGAAGAGCGAGAACACGCCCTGCAGCCCAGGGTTCAGATACGTTGCCGGCTGCTTCTGCCAGTTGCGCTGCGGCGCAGTGAGCTCGCGCCCGCGCAGGATCGAGCTCGCGAAATCGCGGTCGATGCGCTCGGTGGGGGACAGCGCGTCATCAGGCAGTGCGCGGAATCGTCTGAGCCAGCCGCTCGAGCGCTCCTCGTGACGCTTGAACGCGGCCGCCGAAAGGTCGTCGAGCTTCTCGTCGTACGCCGTCAGGCCGAGGCTGCTCGCGAGCACCGGTGACTCGGCGAACTCCTCCTGCAGGAACGTCTCGGTGAGGTCGGTGAACGATGACATGGCTCCCCCCTGACAATGCGTAGGCCGTGAGTCTGACCGAATACCAGAAAAAGCGTGATTTCAAGAAGACCCCCGAGCCGAAGGGCACGCTCCACGAGCCGCCGCCCAAACCGCGGTACGTCGTGCACCGACACCACGCGACGCGGCTGCACTGGGACGTGCGGCTGGAGATGCGCGGGGTCCTCGCGTCGTTCGCCGTTCCGCAGGGGCCGCCCCTCGTCCCAGGGAAGCGTCGCCTCGCCGTGCACACCGAGGATCACCCGATCGAGTACCTCACGTTCCATGGCGTGATCCCAGACGGCTACGGCGCAGGGTCGATGACGATCTGGGATCAGGGGACCTACGACCTGCTCATGGAGAAGCCCGGCACCGGCGCGAAGGGCGGCGAGCTCAAGATCCAGTTCCACGGGAAGCGGCTCACCGGCGAGTACGTGATCGTCCAGACCACGGCCGAAGAGGGCCGCCACTGGTTGATGATCATGCACGGCACGCCGCCAAAGGATGATCCGCTCGACCGGAAGATCGAGCCGATGCTCGCGATCACCGCCGACGAGCCGTTCGACTCGCCGCAGTTCACGTACGAGCCGAAATGGGACGGCGTGCGCACCCTCGCGTTCGTCGATGGCGGCGAGGTGCGGCTGCAGACGCGCAACCTCCTCGACTGCACGAAGCAGTACCCCGAGGCGCACGGCGCGGCCGAAGCGCTGACCGGTGCGTACCAGGCGATCCTCGATGGCGAGATCGTGGCCTTCGACGAGAAGGGCGTCCCGTCGTTCCAGCGCCTGCAGCCGCGGATGCATCAGCGGGACGAGAAGGCGGTGGGCCGGCTGCGCAAGAGCGTTCCGGTGGTCTACGAGGTGTTCGACCTGCTGTGGGTTGATGGCGAGGATCTCGCCAAGCAGCCACTCCGCGACCGCCGCCGCCGGCTCGAGGCCACGCTCGAGCCGATGGGCGCGATCCGCCTCTCCGAGGGCTTCCCCGGCAGCGGCAGGGCCCTGTTCAAGGCCGCGCAGGAGCAAGGGCTCGAAGGGATCGTCGCGAAGCGGCTCGATGCGCCGTACGTATCGGGGCGGTCGGCAGCCTGGGTGAAGGTGAAGGCGTTCAAGACGATGGACTGCGTCGTCGGTGGCTGGACCGAGGGGCAGGGTGGGCGCCACGGGACGCTTGGCGCGCTCATCGTCGGCATCTACAAGGACGGAAAGCTGATGCCGGTCGGGCACGTCGGCAGCGGCTTCGACGATCGCACCCTGCGCGACCTGCTCGCAACGCTCAAGGAGCACCAGTCGCCGACGTCGCCGTTCGCGGTGCTCCCGAAGGTGAATCAGCCCGCGACCTGGTGCTTCCCGGAACTCGTGTGCGAGGTCCGCTACGTCGAGATCACGCGAGACGGCACGCTGCGCCATCCGACGTACCTCGGCCTGCGATCGGATGTCGATCCGAAGGAGTGCACCGGCCAGGAGATTGCCGCGTCGGCGAAGGAGGCGCAGCGCAAGGCCGAGATCGCGTCAAAGGAAACGGAGCGCACAGCGGACGTGAGTTCATCGCGGACGGCGCGAACGCCGGCGGTCCTGGAGATCGACGGCCACCAGCTCAAGCTCACGAACCTCGAGAAGGTGCTGTTCCCCGAGGACGGCTACACGAAGGCCGATCTCATCAAGTACTACACCGAGGTCTCGCCGTACCTCATCCCGGTCATCAGGGATCGGCCGCTGACCCTGAAGCCGTTCCCCGATGGCATCAGCGGACCGAGCTTCTATCAAAAGGACAAGCCCAGCTTCACCCCGAAATGGATCAAGAGCTGGACGGATCACGCCGCCGACCGCGACGGCGGCATCGACTACATCCTCTGCAACGACCTCGCGACGCTCATCTGGATGGCGAACTACACCGCGATCGAGATCCATCCCTGGCTGTCGCGCGTCGACAGGCCGGACGACCCCGACTTCGCGATGATCGACCTCGATCCGTCGACCGGCGCGACGTGGGCCGAGGTGAAGGAGGCCGCGCTCATCGTGCGCGACCTGCTGCACGTGCTCGACCTCGAGGGCTTTCCCAAGACGACCGGCTCGCGCGGCATCCACGTGCTCGTGCCGATCGCGCGGCGCTACTCGTTCGAGGAGTCGCGAGGGTTCGTCGAGCAGATCGGCAAGGCCGCGCGCGAGAAGGCTCCGAAGCTCGTCACGCTGACGTTCGCGAAGAATGAGCGCCGTGGGATCTACGTCGACTACCTGCAGAACGTCCGCGGCAAGACGACCGCAGGCCCGTACAGCGTGCGGCCGATCCGCCGCGCCCCGGTGAGCGCGCCGCTCCGCTGGGACGAGATCGCTGCGCTCGGCCGGCCTGACGCGTTCACCATCGCCAACATGCCGGAGCGCCTCGCGAAGGTCGGCGATCTGCTCGCGCCCTCCCTGAAGCTGCCGCAGAAGCTGCCGACGAAGGTCTTCGTAGTCGGTGAGACGACGAAGAAGGCAGCGGCGAAGAAGGTCGCGGCGAAGCGCCGGTGACGTCGGCCGTCCTGGCGCCAGGCTACGGCGGCACCGCGGAGCAGCCGCTCCTCAAGAAGCTCGCGGCGCGGCTCGAGGCCGATGGCATCGCCACGTCGCGCATCACCTTCTCAACGAAGCGGCCGAGCCGAGGCTACCTG
>JALYLX010000140.1 GCA_030773995.1 Chloroflexota bacterium | reverse complement strand
TGCGGGCGTAGCCCGCGGCGTCGAGCTCGCGCTGGTTGTACGCCGACACCCCGATCGCGAGGTCCATCGCGGGCGCGAGCTCGGCCAGCTGCCGCCGGCCGAGGCGGGCGTACGTCGCGGCGTGGGCGTTGATCCCACGAAAGAAGTCCGCTGGCGTGACGTTGTGATAGACGAGCACCTTCCGCGCACGGAGCTTGGCGAGCTGGGTGAACACCTCGTTCCCCATCGAGAAGTGCAGGAGCACCAGATCGTCGGGTCCGACATCGCGGAACAGCCGGCGGTACGGCAGCACGTCGGCGGCGCCCAGCTTCGCTTCGACCGCATACGCGTGGGCGTCATGGCCCCAGCCGCGAAGCCGTTCCTGCAACGCGAACACGTGGTTGCTCATCGCGTCGCCCGGCGCGAGCACGGGATGGAACTGATGGACGCGAGTCACGCCGGCGCCACGACCATCAGGCGCGGGGCGTCCAGCCGATGACCGCGTAGTCGCGATCGCCGAACAGCGTGGCGTTCAGCAGCTTCACGTTCTCGCGGACCGGGCCCGCGGGGACGTCCTCGCTGAGCCGCGTCTCGCTCGGCTCGGAGGTGCGGGTCTCGACGCGCTCGTAGCCCTCGACCTCGAGGTAGAAATGGAACAGCTCGGGTGGGATCGGGCGGCGGTGCTGTGGGTCGAGCCAGAACGTGTGCGCGCCGACGGTGAGCGTCGCGGGGTTTGGCGTGATGAACACGACCGGCGAGCCTGGCACGAGCGCGCGGCGGCACTCGCGCAGCATCGCGATGAGCTCACCGGGCAGGACGTGCTCCGCGACGTGCCGCGAGAACAGGCCGTCGATGCTGCCGTCCGCGACGGACCGCAGGTGCGTGAGCCCGTCCGCGGTCTGGGCGTCGAAGCCGCGCGAGCGGACCTCCTCGTTCATCTTCCCATCCGGATCCACGCCGTAGCCGGCAATGCCCTCGTCTCGGAGGAGCTCGAGGAACGTTCCGCGGCCGCTCCCGAGGTCGAGCACACGCGTCCGACCGCGGAAGAGCTCGACGAACGACTTCGACTGCCGGCGGATCACGGCCTCGTCGCCGGAGAAGCGCGCTGCGAAGAATTTGCTCTCGAGGCTCCCGGCGACCTCGTCCTCGCGCCACCGCCGCCAGTCGCGCTCGAGGCGCGCGAGGCGCTCGTCGAACTGCGGCGACGGCGCGTCGCGCAGGTCGACGACCGCGCGCGCCAGCAGCTGGTTGATGCGCTCCTGGCGGTCCGTGATGGCGGCGATCCACCAGCGCACGAGCCCGATGACGACGCGCCGGCCAACGGTGATCGCGCCACCGACGAGCCGTCGATGGCTCGTCGCGTCGTACGTCGCCTCCTCGGCCAGAACGTCCTGGAGGGCCGGCAGTGGATCTCCGAGCTCGTCGCTGAACAACGCGCGCCCACCGGGGAGCGGCATCTCGAGCGCCGCGCGCACGTCGTCGTCATACACGCCGGCCGCGCGCTTGCGCTGCACGCGCTCGCGGATCTCGGCCTGCAGCGCGGCCAGGTCCACCGGGCCGTCGTTCACGGTCGGAGCCTACCGTCCACGAGGATCGACAGGCTGCGCCGCGGCGCGCGCTCACCTGTCAGGAGTAGCCACTTGAGCCGGATCGTCCCGGCCAGGGTCTGCGAGAGCGCGCCGACGTCGGAGACGGCCCAGCGGAACACGCCGAGCGTCCTGCGGCGCTCGAGGAACCGATCGACGAGGGCGGTGAAGTCGTCGAAGCCGAACGTCTGGATGTGCCCCGCCTCGAGCTTGCCGGTCACCTGCTCGTTGGGCACGGTGAGGATCGCGCGTCCGCCGCGCGCGACGCGGGCGATCTCGGCGAGGGCGCGCTCGGGATGCTCGAGGTGCTCGAGCACCTCGCTGCAGTACGCGAGATCGAAGATGCCGTCCGCGAATGGGAGCGTCTCCGCGGAGAAGACGAGGTAGTGCACGCGATGCGGGGCGGTCGCGTGATCGCGCGCGTGACGGACGAGCTTCAGCGAGACATCGCCCGCGACGGCGAGCTCGCTGCCGACCGCGTCGAAGACGTCGTGATGCACGCCCCAATCACCGCAGCCGACATCGATGCTCGCGCGCGGCACTCCGCGGCGGAGGAGCGCGGCGACACGGTCGCGCTTCCAGAGGCCGATCTCGAGCCACGCGCGGTTCGCCTCGGCGCCGCAGGCGTACGCGTCGCCCGCGGCGTAAGCGTGTTCGTCCTCCTCGACCTGCGCGACGACGCCCTCGGGCACGAGGATCGGGATGCCGTCGACGATCGGATGGATCCGCCCGCAGGACCGGCAGCGCAGTCCGCCCTCGTCGTACGCGAGCGACCCCCGGCATTCCGGGCAGCGGAGGATGCGCAGGAGCGCGGCGAGCGGCGATTCCGCCCGGCGCCGCGGCCACACGCCCGTCAGCCACGACGGCCGCGGCAGGTGTCCCCGCGGCCACGTGCCGATCAGGGCGGCCGGCTCGCGGATCGCGAGCTCGACGTCCGCGATCGCGCGGACCGCCGCGTACGCCAGGCGCTGCTTGGCCGACGCGAACGCACCCGCGCCGCGGCAGATGACGACGAAGCGACGCTGCGCCTTCCAGCGCAGGACCGCGGCGAGGAGCGCGGTCAGGTGAAACGCACCGGGTGCGTAATCGACGAACACGAGCGCGGTGTCAGGCGGCGTCGCGCGTGCCGCGTGCAGCGAGTCGCGGGTCGTCGGGCCCATCGCGAGCTCGTACGTCGCGAAGCCCAGCGCCCGCAGGTGCCCAGCGAGCGCGCTGCGGAAGGTCGGGTCGTCGCGTGGGCCGAAGACCGCGGCGGTGGGCGCGCGGCGCAGGAGCGCCTCGACCGTCACTCGCACTCCCAGCGATGTGGGATCCGGGCCATGCCCATCTCGCGACCCGGCCCGGCGATGACACGGAAGGTGATGCCCTTCTCGAGATAGTCGTAGTAGCGGTCCTGCGGGTCGGTGATGCCGACGTCCACGTCGAAGCCGCCGGGCAGGAGCGAGAGCGACTCCATCGCGAACCGGACGACACCCTCCACCCGCGGCGGCACGCTGATGCCGTCGCTCGCGGTGTTCGTGCAGTACGCGGCCATCCCGTCATCGCGGTAGATGCACACCCCGAAGACCGGATCGGCGATGCCCGATGGGTTGCGGTAGGCGATCTCGATCGCCGCCGGCCGGCCCGACTCGAGCACGACCCGTTCGATCCCGTCGTGATCAAGCATCCGCGCGCGCACGATCTCCATGGTCCGGTCACCCTTGCGGCCACCGATCTCGCCGCGCGCGGCGCGCTCGCGCTGCTCCTTCTCGCCGACCTTCAGGTGGTAGGCGTTCACGACGTCGCGCACCGCTCCGGACGCGCTCACGGCCCCCTGATCGAGCCAGATCGCGCGGTCGCACAGGCGCGCGACCGCGCCGAGGTCGTGGGTGACGAGGACGATCGTCTTCTTCGCCTTCCGGAAGTCCGCGATGCGCGCGAAGCACTTGTGCTGGAAGTACTCGTCGCCGACGGCGAGGACCTCGTCGACGAGGAGCACGTCCGGGTCGAGGTGGATCGCGACCGCGAAGCCGAGGCGCATGTACATGCCGCTCGAGTACGTTTTCACCGGCGCGTCGAAGAACCGGCCGATGTCCGCGAACTCCTCGATCGCCGGCATCTGCCGCTGCATCTCCTTGCGCGATAGCCCGAGGAGCGAGCCGTTGAGGTACGCGTTCTCGCGTCCGGTGAAGTCCGGATGGAAGCCCGCGCCGATCTCGAGGAGCGCCGAAACCCGGCCGTTCACCTCGAGGGTCCCGGTCGTCGGCTTCGCCGTGCCTGCGATGAGCTTCAGCAGCGTGGATTTCCCGGACCCGTTCGCGCCGACCACGCCGAACGCCTCGCCCGGCTCGACCGCGAAGGTCACGTCGCGCAACGCCTGGACGTCCTCCGCGGGTGCCTGCTGCCCGAGGGCGACCTCCTTGAACGTGCGGCGGCGCTCGCGATGGAGGCGATACATCTTGGAGACGTGCTCCGCCCGGACCGCGACGCTCACTTGCGTCCCGTGAGCATGTAGAAGAACCCGAGGACGTCGGCGATCGGCGTGCCATCGAGCGCCCGGAAAAAGCCTGGGTACCGCCAGAGCAACCGCTCGAAGCCAGGCCGCGTGTACGGCGGGTACACGCCCGCCGAGACGATGCGCACGTCGCGCAGGCCGGCGTCGCCCGCGAGGGCGGCCCACGCGCGCTTCGGGAGGTCGCTCTCGTAGATCCCGGCGGCGAGGTGCTCGTCCTGGGCCATCCGCCCACGCTCCGACCACCGGTAGAGCGACAGCTTGCGAGGCACGATGTCCGCATAGAAGAGCCCGCCCGGCCCGAGGACCCGGGCCATCTCACGGATCACGGCGCCGGGCTCGCGGAAGTGCTCCAGCAACCCGCCGGAGAGCACGACGTCGAAGGATCCGTCGGCGAACGGCAGGGCGAGCGCGTCGCCGAACAGCGCGTGGCCGGGCCGCGCGCTGCGCCGGAGGTTCTCACGCACGGCCCGCACGGCGTACGGGGCGTAATCCAGCGCGACGAGGCGATACGGCCGCTCCGCGCCGAGGCGGATGAGGAGCCGGCCCGACCCCGCGCCCACCTCGATCGCGTTGCCCGCCGAGGGCAGCAGCGGCCGCAGGTAGCGGACCTTGGTCTCATCGATGAAGTTGTAGACGTCGCGGCGCGCAGGGTCGTACAGCTCGCTGTCGCGGAGCGGGCGGTCCCAGGCGGCAGCGTCGCCCTCCCGATAGCGGGACTCGTGCTCTTCGTGGGCGTGCGTGGCGTGATCGGCGGTCATCCGGCGCGGTACCGGGCCTTCTTCTCCGCGATCCGCGTGCTGCGGGCACGCGTCGACCCCTTGGTCGGGCCGACTTCGCGCGCGATCGCTGTTGTCAGCCACGTGTTCAAGCTGACTCCGTCGCGCGTCGCATTGCGCTCCGCATCGCGGTGCAGCTTCTTCGGCATGCGGAGGAGCACTTTGCCGCTGAAGCCCGAGGCGGCCTGTGGCACTTCGAGGCCGTGGTCGAGCCGATACGCAGCGAGCTCGCGCATCGCGCGCTCGAGCGCCGTGAGCGCCTCGGTGCGGTCGCGACCCGCGGCGAAGCAGTCCGGCCATTCGACGACGTACGCGAGCACACCGTCCTCGGCATCCGCTCCGTACTCGAAGTCGATCTCGTACGGACGGGAGAGGATCTCGTCGACCGCCTTCTTCGCCGCCATCACTTCACCTCCTCGATCAGCCGGATCGCCCGCTGGACGTAGACCGGCAGCAGGTGTTTGCCATGCGTCCTAGGTACCAGATGCGTGTGTCCAGACTTCTCGACGATCGCCCGGCGTGACGTGACGCGGCTGCTGCTTGCAATCGGCGAGCGTCTTCCGCCGCAGGCGTGCACGATATCACAGGCGATACTACGTTGCCGAGCAATCCCGCTATCGCGCCTCGCGCTCGGCGTCGGTCTCCGCCGTGTTGTTCGTTGCCCGGCCTTCGTCTTTCACCAGCCGAGTAGTACGGAAACGGCCCTGAGCGGTCAACTGATACGCCAGGCGGGCTCCGGCTCGCGAGGCGGACCCCGGGCGCTCGCGTGGGTGCCCGCCGGGTCGGGCTGGCACACACTCTGCGGTACCTCGAATGGCCCCCACGCGCCTAAGGAGAGCTCCATGCGAGCGCTGACCGCGCTGGCGCTGTGCGTCAGCCTTCTTGTCGTGATCGGATCCCAGGGATCGATCGCCCAGGCCGACCAGCCCGCGGCGCCGCAGGCGGCGGTCTGCGCCTCGAGCGTGGGACCGGGTATTCCCCCGCCATCGAGCGTGCCGTCGGGCATCCCGGGCTTCCACGCCGCCTGGTACGGCCAGTCCGGCTACATGACCCTCTGCCCGGGCGACACGATGACCGCGGTCGTCGCGATGTACAACTCCGGCTCGTTCGGCTGGGTGAAGGGCGTGCTGGGCCAGGTCGGGTACCTCGGCACGTGGAATCCGACCCCCGGCCAGGACCAGCCGAGCGTCCTCGGCGGTGATGGCCAGCTCGGGTCGCCGAACACAGGGTGGCCGCGGTACAACCGCGTCGCGATCCAGCCGGCCGACTACGTCGGACCGAATCAGGTGGCCTGGTTCCAGTTCGCCATCCGCGCCCCGCAGACCCCTGGCACGTACGACCTCTACATCCGGCCGCTCATCGAAGGGGCGACGTGGATGGAGGACTACGGCATCTTCTGGCGGATCACGGTGCCCGGCACGGGGCCGGTCGGCGCAGCGGCGAAGCTGGGATGCAGCGCATCACCGTCGAGCATCGTCGCCGGCTCGGCCCAGAGCTCGGTGATCACAGTCAGCGTCCAAGACGGCAACGGCCAGACCGTGACGACCGACAACGGTCGCAGTATCACTCTGTCGCAGGCCGGCACGACCGGTAGCCTCGACGGAGGCTCGGTCGGCGCGCCGTCGACCAAGAACTCGTCCAATGGAACACTGACCTTCACCCTGACTCAACCCACAACGAGCGCGACGGGGAGCGACCAGCTTTCGGCGGCGACCCAGCTGCTCCCGGGCTGCTTCACGAATGTTTCGTTCACCACGGCCGGTGCACCGACGTCGGTGTCGGTGACGCTGGGTCAGACCGACTTCCCATCGGGTAGCCCACGTACAGGCACCGTTACCGCAACGTTGAAGGACGCGAACGGCGCCACGGCCAACGCCCAGTCCGCGCAGACCGTGACATTCAACGTGGACAACCCCGGGATCTGCAGCGTGTCCCCGACGAGCACGACCATCCCGACGGGATCGAGTAGCGCGACGGTCACCCTCACGACGAGTGGGGCTCCCGGCAGCTGCACCATCACGGCGTCGGTCCCAAGCCTCGCATCGGGCTCCGCCACGGCAACGGTGACAGCCTCCGGCCCGGCCGCGAAGCTCGTCATCACCAGCAACGCATGCAGCAACACGCCGACGACATCGGCGTCGCCGAGCTCCTCCTGTGACGTCACCGTCCAGGTCCAGGACGCTGGCGGCAACAAGGTCTTCGGCCCGACCACCATCACCCTGACGATGAGTCAACCGAATACCACGACGGCCTGCGGCGCCACGGTCTTGAGCACGACCCCGGCCGGAGGAGCAGGGAACCCGGCGACCACGACGACCTCGCCCAGCGGGACCACGATCAAGTTCACGATCGGCGACCCGATCGCGGAAGCGTGTACGGCGACCGCCACCTCGGCCGGCCTGACGCCGGCGGCGGCGACGATCTCGTTCGCCGGCAGTGGCGTTGCGACGCACCTCGTGGCGAGCGCGTCGCCGAACCCGATCCCGCCGAACGGCTCGTCGCAGTCCACGATCACCGTCTGCGTCAAGGACGCGGCGAACAACACCGTGACCGCCGCGAACGACTCCATCGACCTCTCCTTCAGCTCGAGCACCGGAGGCACCAACCACGGGACGACGCTCCTCAGCTCGAGTCCGCAGATCGCTAGTGCGGGATGTGCCTCGTTCTTCGTTCGGTCGACGACGACGATGGCCACCGACACGTATATCGCGAGCGACCTCTCGCGCACCCTTCCGACCGCTTCGGTCACGGTCACGACGAACTAGGGATCCGCGACATCCGGAAGGCGAGCCCCGTCGCAAG
>JALYLX010000139.1 GCA_030773995.1 Chloroflexota bacterium | reverse complement strand
GCGCAGGGGCCGACGCCTCGTGCTCGTCGTGGGGATCAACCGCGACAAGGACGCACGCGCCGTGCTCGAGCCGCTCGTCCGCATCGCGTCGGCGGTAATCGTCACCCGCTCGGGAAGCCCGCGCGCGGCGGAGCCGACCGATGTCGCGCGCGTCGCCGGTCGCGCGACGGACCGGCCGGTTCGCGCCGTCGCGGACGTGCGGACTGCGATCGCGGCGGCCCGCGCCGACGCCGGACCGGACGGCCTCGTCTGTGTGGCCGGATCGCTCGCGCTCGTCGGCGATGCCCGCACGGCGCTCGGGCTCGTACCGTCGGAACGATGGTGGTGATCCGCGCGCTGGCGTTCGACTTCGACGGCCTGATCCTGGAAACGGAGACCCCCGCGTATCAGGCCTGGGTGGAGATCTACCGGGAGTTCGGCCATGAGCTGCCGAAGGAGCTCTGGCTCGACTACATCGGCCGTGAAGGCGGGTGGTTCGACGCGCTGACGTATCTCGAGGGACTGGTCGGACCGCGCGACGACCGCGACGCGATCCAGCAGCGCCGCGACACGCGCAAGAGCGAACTCGTCATGGCCGTCGCGGAGAGCGCCGGGCTCCGCGAGCTGCTCACCGACGCGCGGTCACGCGGCCTACGCCTGGCGGTGTGTTCGAGCTCGACGCCGAAGTGGGTCCTGGGGCACCTCGACCGGCTCGACCTTCGCGCGTACTTCGACCACGTTCAGTGCCGTGATCGGCCGGAGCTCCGTGCGAAGCCGGCCCCCGATCTCTTCCTCGCCGCCTGCGCCGGCCTGGGCGTCCGTCCCGACGAGGCGATCGCATTCGAGGACTCGCGGAATGGGATGCTGGCGGCGCAGGCGGCCGGGATGCGGTGCGTCGTGGTTCCCAACGAGCTCACTGTGGCGATGGACCTTACCGGCGCCGACCACCGCTTCGCGTCACTGGCGGACGTGTCGCTCCAAACGCTTCTGGACGGGTCATAGCGCTGTTCGGGCGTCCTAGGATGCGAGCGTGACCACGACGCCCGCCGACGCGAGGATGGTCGCGCAGCAGTTCCCGACGACGCCTTCGTCGCGCCGGGCACGCCGCATCCTCGGTCAGTGGCGGCATCCGATCGCGCAGGCGGTCCTGAAGGCGCTGCTGACGGTGTTCATCACGACGAGCATCACCTTCTTCCTCATCCGGTTGATGCCGGGAAACCCCATCGACATCAAGATCGACGAGCTGACCAAGGACGGTCTGCTGACCTACGCGGAGGCACGGTCTCAGGCCGCGAGCCTCTTCAGCATCGATCTGGACCGGCCGCTTCCGGAGCAGTACCTCTCGTTCATCGTGAATCTCGCCCACGGCGACATCGGCTACTCCTTCGTGTCGCAGGGCACGCCGGTGATGGCCATCGTGCTCGCGGTCCTGCCCTGGACCCTCTTCTCGGTCGGCACCGGCCTGCTGCTCAGCTTCAGCGTCGGCGTGTTCCTCGGGCTGCTCGCGGCATACAACCGGAACAGGCCGATCGACCACATCCTCTCGCTCGGTGGCTCGATCATCAGCGCGGTCCCGCAGTACTTCATCGCGCTGCTCATCGTGATCGTGCTCGGCGTGGAGCTGCGCTGGCTGCCCATCACGTCGATGCGCGGTGCCACGAGCGCCGGGATCCCCGCCGGGTTCACGCCGCAATTCGTCGGTGACGTCTTGTTCCACGCGTCGCTGCCCATCAGCGTCTACTTCCTCGCGACCCTCGGCCACTGGATCCTCGGGATGAAGAGCGCCACGGTGAACGCCCTCGAGGAGGACTACGTCAACGCGGCGCGCGCCCGCGGCCTCTCCGACGGCCGGATCATGACCGCGTACGTCGGACGGAACGCGGTGCTGCCGCTCGTCACGCAGCTCGCGATCGCCGCGGGCCTCGCCATCGGCGGGTCGATCCTCATCGAGCAGTACTTCTCCTACCAAGGTGTCGGCCTGCGGCTGCAAGCCGCGATCCTCCAGCGCGACTACCCGGTGATGCAGGGGATCCTCTTGATGGTGACCCTCGCGGTCGTGATCGCGAACCTGCTCGCGGATGTCCTCTACAGCCGGCTCGATCCGCGGATCGGACGCGCCGGCGGGGCGACGGGCTCATGACCGCGTCCGCCCTGCCCCGCCGCGCGCAGACTACGCTGCCCCGCCCCGTGGAGGCCGCGTTCGAGTTCCTGCGCCTGCTGGCGAAGCGCCCGAGCGGTCTTGTCGGCTTCGTCGGGATCATCTTCTTCCTGCTGCTCGCGTTCGTCGTGCCGTTCTTTGTCCCGAACCAGGAGCAGGGCGACGTGACGGCGATCTACCAGACGCCGTCCGCCCAGCATTTCCTCGGGACGGACAACGCCGGCCGGGATGTGCTGAACCAGATCGTCCAGGGCGGCAAGGAGATCATCAGCGTCGCGATCATCGTTGCGTTCCTGACGACGCTCATCGCGACGACCCTGGGCGCGGTGTCCGGCATCGTCGGCGGGAAGCTTGACAACGTCCTGGTCGGGTTCGCGGACGTCGTGCTCACGGTGCCTGGGCTCATCGTCCTGATCGTGATCTCGGCCCTTGCCCGACCCACGAACTTCCTCGCGCTCGCGCTCATCCTTTCGAGCTTGAACTGGGCTGGCCTCATGCGGCAGGTCCGAGCGCAGGTGCTGACGCTGAAGGAACGCGATTACGTCGAGGCGGCACGGTCGCTGGACCTCGGGCTTATGCACATCGTGTTCCGCGAGATCCTGCCCAACATGCGCAGCTACATCGTCATCCACTTCGTCCTGGCGATGACCGGCGCGATCTACGCACAGGTGGCCCTCATCATCCTCGGCCTCGTGCCGTTCGGCGGGAAGAACTGGGCGTTGATGCTGTACTTCGCGAACACCCAGGGTGCCTTCTACTTCAAGGACGCGTTCTGGTTCGTGTTCGGCCCGATCCTCGCGATCGTGCTGCTGCAGCTGTCGCTCGTGCTCTTCGTGAACGCCCTCGAGGACATCTTCAATCCGCGTCTGCGCTCCGCATGACCCCGATCCTCTCCGTCCGCGACCTCTCGATCGATTACCGCACGCGCCGTGGGCCGGTGCACGCCGTACGGGACGTCTCGTTCGACGTCGACAAGGGCGAGACGATCGCGATCATCGGCGAGAGCGGATCCGGCAAGACGACGCTCGCGGTCAGCCTGATCCGCCTATCCCCGCGCTCGGCACGGATCACGAAGGGCCAGATCCTGTACACGAACGATCGCGAGACCCTGGACATCCGGACGATCCCGGAGGACGAGCTGCGCCAGTTCCGCTGGAGCGAGTGCGCGATGGTCTTCCAGGCCGCGCTCAACTCGTTCAACCCGGTCATCAACATCTGGGAGCAGTTCGGCGATACCGCGAGGGCCCACGGCCTCAAGGACGCCAAGAAGATCCACGCGCGTGCGGAGGAGCTCCTCGACCTGGTGCGCCTGGACCCCAAGCGCGTGCTGCGCGCGTATCCCCACGAGCTCTCGGGCGGGACCAAGCAGCGCGTGCTCATCGCCCTGAGCCTCCTGCTGCAGCCGCAGCTGATCATCCTCGACGAACCCACGACCGCGCTCGACATCCTCACCCAGCGATCGATCATCGATCTCCTTGCGGCGCTGAAGAAGAAGCTCGGATTCTCGATGATCTTCATCTCACACGACCTGACCATCGCTGCCGAGCTCGCGGACCGCATGATCACGATGTACGCCGGAACTGTCGTCGAACAGGCGACGGTCTACGACCTCTTCTACCGGCCGCGCCATCCGTATTCCGTCGGCCTCCTGCGCGCGGTCCCAAAGGTCTCGGGCGCCATGGGGGCGGTCGAGTCGATCCCTGGCTCGCCGCCGGACCTCATCCGGCTGCCGCCGGGATGCACGTACGTGTCACGCTGTCCACTCGCGATCCCGGAATGCTCCGAGCGCGAGCCGGATCTGCTGCCGGTCGATACGCCGAACCACGACGCGCGCTGCATCCGCTGGAAGACCGTCGCCGAGCAGGTCGGGACCGCGGAGGTCGCGGTCGCCGAGAAGATCGCGACCGCATGAGCACCATCGACGTCACCGTCAGCGGCACGCCGCTCATCGAGCTCGACCAGGTGAGCCGGACGTTCAAGGTGCCGGGCGGCACGATCAGGGCCGTGGACAGTGTGTCGCTCGCGATCGCGGCCGGAGAAGCGCTCTGCATCGTCGGCGAGAGCGGCTGCGGCAAGACCACGACGGGGCGCATGCTCGCGGGCATCCTCCGGCCGTCGAGCGGGCGGCTCCTCTATCAGGGCCAGGACGTGTGGGAGAAGAAGGGCAAGGAGCTCTCGGTGTTCCGTCGCTCCGTCCAGCTCGTGCATCAGGATCCGTACGCATCCTTGAATCCGACGCGCACCGTGTTCCAGACGCTCTCCGCGCCGATCTTCCGCCACAAGAAGGCTCGCGGGAACAAGGACGCGACGAATCGGGTGCGAGAGCTGCTCCAGACGGTCGGGCTGACGCCCCCGGACGACTTCCTCGTGAAGTACCCGCACCAGCTGTCGGGTGGGCAGCGCCAGCGGGTAGCGATCGCGCGCGCGCTCACGGTCGACCCCCGCGTGATCGTCGCCGACGAGGCTGTGTCGATGGTCGATGTATCCATCCGCATCTCGCTGCTCAACCTGCTGCTGGGTCTGCGTAGTGAGATGGGCGTGAGCATCGTGCTCATCACCCATGACCTCGCGGTCGCTCGTTACTTCGCCCGTGCGGGGCGCATCGGGGTCATGTACCTCGGGCGAATGGTCGAGCTGGCGCAGAGCGAAGTGCTCGTGTCGGATCCCGCTCATCCGTATGCCGTCGCGCTCATCGCGGCCATCCCGGAGGCCGATCCACGGATCACGCGCGGCAAGGAGCGCGTCGCGCTCAAGACAGCGGAGGTCCCGAGCCTGCTCGCCCTGCCGCCAGGCTGCACGTTCCATCCGCGCTGTCCGTTGGCGGAGCCGGGTCTGTGCGACGTGGAGGTCCCGCAGCTGCTCCCGTTGCCTGACGAGACGCCACGCGAGGTCGCCTGCCACGTTGCGATCCGCGAACGGCAGCCTGCCGCTGAACTGATACGCACGAGCTGATGCGGTAGTGGACCCGCAGATCCTCAAGGCGGGCTTCCGGGTCGCGGTGCTGCTCGCGTTCGTCGCCGGGATGCTGCTTCTGTTCGAGCCGCGCGACTCAGCCGAATTCGTGGTCAGCGCGCTGACGCTGTGTATCGGCCTGCTGTTCATGGGCCTTGTCGCGCTGCTCGTCAGATATTCGACACCGCGGATACCGCCGGAGCACAATGCCCGGGTCCAGAGCAGAAGGAGGAAGGAATGACCGACTTGCGATATCGCGTCGACCGTCGCCGCTTCCTGCGTGACTCCGCGCTCGTGACCGTCGGCCTCGTGGCCGCGGCCTGCGCGCCCGGCAGCACCCCGACCGCCAGTGGCGGTGGTGGGACCGCGAAGAAAGGCGGCGAATTCCACGCCGCATGGCCGTGGGATCTCCCGCCGAAGGGCCACTACAACACGCTCTCCAGCGGGAACATCATGCAGGGCAGCTACATCCAAGACTTCTTCATCCCGTCGCTCGGCGTGTACCGCTGGGCCGAGGGCAAATGGGAGAACTGGCTCATGGAGTCAGCCGCCCAGACCGGCGAGAACTATGAGGTCAAGCTCAAGCAGGGACTGAAGTGGGACGACGGCAAGGAATTCACCTCCGCCGATGTCGCGACGACCTACTGGATCGGCCGCTCCCAGAGCTTCGGCATCTGGACGTACGCGGACAAGCTCGAGACGCCGGACAAGTACACCGTGCGGTTCCACATCAACCGTCCGTCGTCGCTCGTGCCGCGGCTCGTGCTCCGCAACGGCATCCGGCCGGACTCCCAGTTCGGCACATTCGCGAAGCAGCTCCAGGATCTGTACACCGCCGGCAAGGCCACGGCGTCCGACGAGGTGAAGGCCGTCGCCAAGCTGGTCGCGGACTACCGTCCCGACGTTCCGCCGTCGATCGGCCCCTACAAGATCGACAAGGCATCGGTCACCGCTGCCCAGCTCACGATGGTGAAGAACTCCGGCGGCCTGCTCGCTGACAAGGTGAACTTCGACAAGATCGTCGTGTACCAGGGCGAGACAGACGCGGTCACGCCGCTGGTCCTCGCCGGTGACGTCGACTACGCGACGCACGGCTTCCCGCTGGCGACGGACAAGGCATTCGGGGACGCGAAGCTCCGCGTCGTCCGCGGCCCGCTGTACACCGGACCGGCGATCGTCTTCCACTGGACCGGGGCGCCCGAGTTCCAGGACAAGCGGCTCCGTCAGGCCGTCGCGCTGGCGATCAACAAGTCGGAGAGCGCGACGATCACGTACGGCCAGTCGGCCAAGGCACAGAAGTTCATGACCGGCATCAGCGACAACATCGTGCCGCTGTGGGTCTCCACCGCGGACCAGGCCAAGCTCAAGTCGTACGACTACGACGTCGCCGCGGCGGCCAAGCTGATGACGGACGCGGGCTTCGCGAAGGGCAGTGACGGCATCTACGCGAAGGGCGGCAAGGCCCTGGCGTACGAGCTCTACTTCCCGAGCGACTTCGCGGACTGGACGAGCGCCGCGAACCACGCCGCGGACGCGCTGAACAAGTTCGGCATCAAGATCACACTGCGCGGCGCGATCCGCTCCACGCAGCTCGCCGACGTGAACAGCGGCAAGTTCCAGATCACATTGATGGGCTGGGGTGTCGGCAACCCGCACCCGCAGGCATCGTTCATCCAGGACCTGCAGACGTTCAACACGCTGCAGCCTGCCGGCGGCGGGATGAACTACCCGCTGAAGCAAGGCAGTACAGATTTCGCGGCGCTCATCAACGCGATGGGCGACGGATTCGACACCGAGAAGCAGAAGCCGGCCATCACCGAGGCCGCGCTCGCGTTCAACGATCTCCTGCCGATCGTCCCCCTCTGGGAGCGGTACGGGAACAACCCGGTGAACGAAACCAAGCGCGTGGCACCGTGGCCGGCCGACAGCGACCCGGTGTTCAAGAACGGCGGCGGTGACAGCTTCGTCTCGATCCTCATCTACAACGGCACGCTCCACGGCATCTAGCCGTAC
>JALYLX010000138.1 GCA_030773995.1 Chloroflexota bacterium | reverse complement strand
CCGCGGGGCCGCGCGGGGCCCGCGAGAACGTCCGCGAGCGCGACGAGTGACACCGGCACGTCGCCGTACGTGAGGAGCGCCGGGACGTTTGGGAACAGCGTCGCGTCGTACGGGCTGCGCAGCGCGCAGAGGATCCCGCCATTCGCGAGCAGCGCTCGGGCGCGCTCGGCCTGCGCGGGATCGAAGAACGCGCTCGACGTGCACACCGCGAGTGGGCCGTCTCCGAAGGGGGCACTCCCGTCCGCGGCGAAGGCGAGCCGCGGCCCGAGCCGCTCGCGGAGGGCGTTCTCGAAATGCGTCTCGAGCCCGGCGAGCTCCTCGACCGGTGAGCGGCGCTCCGGCGGGAACAGCGAGACCCGGATGGGTCCACCCAGCGGCGGCAGGACCGGCCCGACGTGGGTGATCGACGCCGCCGCGATCTCGAGCGCGAGCGCGCGAAGTGCTGCATCGTCGAAGGGCGCGGCCGGGACCTCGAGGCCGAAGCGCTCGCGGAACACGGTCGCGCGAACGATCGCCTCGCGCAACCGCGCCGGAAGCACGCCGATCGCGAGGTGCTCCGGCTCCGCGAGCTGCTTCTCGAGCCCGCTGGTCACCATGACCGCGTCGATGCCCGCGTTCACCGCGCGGGCCGCGACCCGATCCGGGGTCTCGACCTGCGTGAGCCCGGACATGTCGAGCGAGTCGGTGATGGTGAGCCCGGTGAAGCCCAGCTCGCCGCGCAGGAGCCCGCCGAGGATACGCGACGAGAGCGTCGCGATGTTCTCGTTGTCGAGCGCCCGGTATCGGATGTGCGCGGTCATGACCGACGAGGCGCCGGCGGCGATCGCGGCGCGGAACGGCACGAGCTCGCGGGCGTCCAGCGTCGCACGGTCCGCGGTGACATCGACGGTCGTGTGATGCGTGTCATGCGCGGTGGCGCCGTGGCCGGGGAAGTGCTTCGGCGATGTCGCGACACCCGCGCCCTCGGAGCCTCGGACCCAGCTCGCGCAGTACCGCGCCACCGAGGCGGGGTCATCGCCGAACGAGCGCGTCCCAATGACCGGATTACGCGGCTCGACGTTCACGTCGCACACCGGCGCGTGGTTCACCGCGATCCCGTCGGCAAGAAGTCCGAGGGCGACCGCTCGCCCGGCGCGCTCGGCGTTCGCGGGGTCCCCTGTCGCGCCGATGGCCATCGCGCTCGGGAAGACCGGGCCGTAGCCGATGCGGACAACGCTGCCGCCCTCCTGATCGACGCCCACGGGCACCGGCGGAAACCCGCCGCGCCGCGCGGCCGTCACGGCTTCGTGCAACATGCCGCGCACCTGGTCGCGTGAACGGATGTTGCCGCGATATGCGAAGAGCAGGAGGCCGCCGATGCGTCCGCGCGCGATGCCGTCGAGCAAGGGTCCCGATACGGCCGGCCCGTCGAATCCGGCCCAGACCAAGGCGCCCGCGGAAAGCCGCGTCGTCACACGGTCGAGCCTAGGTGGTCATCACTTCCGCGGCTGTCGCGATGCGCTCGCACGCGACGCGCAACGCCGTGACCTCGCGCTCGGAGAATTGATCGCCGAAAATGGCGCCGATCGCGCGCACCACGTTCGGTGCGGCGCGGCGGAACGCCCGCCGGCCATCCATCGTCAGCACGATCAGGTGCCCGCGGCGGTCGCTCGGGCACGAGCGGCGCTCGATGTAGCCGCGCTCGACGAGGCGATCGAGGAGCCGCGTGAGCCCGCTCTTGGTGATGAGCACGCGCTCGGCGAGGTCCGTCGGCCGCAGCCCGTCCTTTGGACCGGTCGCGACATTCAGCAGGACGTCGTACTCGGAGTGGGAGACACCGGTATCGGCCAGCGCCGCGTCAAGGGCCAGCGCCGAGGCGGTCCCGGCGTGCAGGAACGCGCGCCAGGTCCCCAGCTCGAGATCCGATGCCCGCCGGCGTCGTTTCGCGGCCCGGCTTGAGCCGCCGTCCGATCCGGAATATGTTGTCTGAGCAACTTGTTCCTGCACAACAAGAAGGATAGCTCCAGGCGCTCCGCCAGGCAAGCACTTCGGTCCAGGGAGGACACCCACATGCAGTGGCAGATCGATAGCAGCCATTCGAGCGTCACGGCGGCGGTGAAGCACATGATGCTCACGACGGTTCGCGGCGGGTTCAGCGGTACGTCAGGGGTCATCGACTTCGACCCAGCCAGGCCCGAGGCCGGCAGCGTCGAGCTCCGGATCCCGGCCGCGTCGGTGAACACCGGTGACGAGAAGCGAGATGGGCACCTTCGCTCCGCCGACTTCCTCGACGCCGAGACCCACCCCGAGATCGTGTTCAAGAGCACGAAGGTGACCCGGAAGAGGAAGGACGAGTTCGTCGTCGACGGCGACCTCACGATCCGCGGCACCACGAAGCCCGTGTCGGTGAACGTCGAGCTTCTCGGCATCGGGGCGGACCCGCGTGCCGGTCAGCGCGCCGGGTTCGACGCGAAGTTCAGCTTCGACCGCACCAAGTGGGGCCTGACCTGGAACATGCCGGTCCCGAGCGGTGTCCTCGTCGGCGAGAAGGTCACGATCGAGGCGAACATCGCCGCGACCCCCCAGGTCAAGGGGGCCGAGGCGGTCGCAGCCTAGCCCGTGGCGCGGCGGCGCGCGTGGAAGCGGGAGATCGCAAGCTCGCCAAGCGCGCGCCGCCGGGTTCGGCGCGGCTCCTTCTCGAGCACGATGCGCCGGATCTGCTCCGCGGACGGCACGATCGGAGCGATCCGCCGGCGGCTCCGCGGACCGGCGATCCGCCCCTCGAGCGCGTCGATCACGTCCTTCACCCGCTCGTCGATCTCATGGATGTCGAGCGGGCGGTCTCCGAGCGGCAGCGAGATCCGCACCTCGAGCTGGTCGCTCTCCCGGTAGCCGACGCCGCGTCGCGTCTGCACGTCCAGCACCGCGCCGTGCACCCGCCGGCGCCACTCGTTGCGCGGCCGCGCGTACGGAGGCAACGGCACGCTGATCGAGAAGCGACGCGCCACGGGCGGAGCCTAGCGCTCAGCCGCGGGTGACGATCACGTCGACGCTGTCCCAGCCGGTCGCGCCGTTCGGGAATGGCTCGCGCCGGATCTCCGTCTCGAGGGCGCCGGTCTTGTCCGTCGAGCGTGCAACGACTGTGAACTTCCCGGTGCCCGGCGGGGTCCAATCGAGCCTCCAGCGCACCCAGGTGAGCGGGCCGAGGGCGGGCTCCAGCTCCGCCGCCGCGAACGAGCCGCCGCCGTCCGCGGACACCTCGACCTTCGCGATGCCCCGCGCGCCCGCGAACGCGATGCCCGCGAGTGGGACCGTCGACGTGCCATCCCACTTCACGGCCCGGACGGGCGTGTCGATGCGCGTGTTCGTGTTGACGACCGCCAGGTCGGACCAGCCGCGCTCCATCCAGTAGCCGAGGAAGTCGAACGTGACACAGTCGATCGACTTGAGCCACTTCACGTTCTTCATGCCGTAGATGTTGGGGACGAGCAGCCGGGCGGGATAGCCGTGGTCCTGCGGGATCGTGACACCGTTCATGAGGTACGCCACGATGCTGTCGGACTCCATCGCCTTCTCAATGCGGATCGAATCCGTGTATCCGTCGACCGAGGTGAGCTTCACGTCGTAGGTCTCGGCCTTTGGCTGCGCTCGCGCGAGGAGGTCGCGCAGCGGCACGCCGGTCCAGAGCGCCGTCGAGATGAGCTCGCCGCCGACCTCGTTGCTGATGCACTCGAGCGTCTTGAGCTGTTCGACCGCCTCGAGGTCGAGCAGCTGGTCGTAGGTGAGCGAGAACGGCGTCTCGACGGACCCCCCGACGTCGAGGCTCCACTTCGTCACGTCGACCGACGGCTTGATGAGCGTGGTGTCGACCGTGTAGTGGTCGGCGTTGTCGGTGATGCGCGGCGTGAGCGATGGGAGCGACTCGAACGCCTGAAGCGCCGGCGGGGGAGACGCCTTCGTGCGGAGCCGGCGCGCGACGAAGGGGATCCCTTCAGCGCGCTTCGCGAGCGCGCGCACCGCCGCGCCTCCCCCCAGGCTGCCGACGGCGATGACGGCGGAGACCGCGGCGGCCCCGTAGAGCACACGGCGCCGCGACGGCGAGCGCTCCGCGGTGGATCGCTCCGGCTGGTATGTCGCGACCCCGGCGAGCAGCTGCAGCGCCGTGAAGTAGGTGACCGCTCCCACGGCGCTCGTGAGCAGGACCGACGAGAGATCGACGACGCCTGGCGCGAACAGCTGGCCAAGGACGACCGCGCCCACCCAGGGGAGCGCCCCGACGAGCAGGACCGTGCGGTCGCGGCGCCGCGGATCGACCGCCAGCGCGCCGGTGACCGCTCCGCCGGCCAGGAATCCGACGACGACACCGGCGACGAGAAGCCGCTTCGCCCAGAACTGCAGGAGGCCGATCAGTGGTACAACGATGAAGCCGGGCGTGATCTCGATGAGCGCCTGGCCGAGCGCGTCGGGCGCGAAGGCGAAGCCTGCCAGGCTGACGAGGAACGCGATGTCGAGCGCGAAGAACATCGCGAGCCCACCGACGAGCAGCCCGCTCCGCGCGCGATGATCGGGCCGCAGCCTCACTCGGAACACACCAGGCGCATGTATGGGACGATACGCCGCCATGTCCCCTTCACCCGCACCGCTGACGGCCGACGATCTTGCCGCGTTCGCCTTCGTCAACGAGGTCGTCATCTCGCCGGCCGGCGATCGCGTCGCGTACGCCGTCCGGCGCATGGACGTGGCGGCCAATCGCTACCGAGCCGCGCTCTTCGTGAGCGGCGTCGATGGCTCTGACGTCGCGCAGTGGACCGACGGCACCGCCGAGGACGCGACGCCGCGCTGGTCACCCGACGGAGAACGCATCGCGTTCGTCGGCGACCGCGGTGCGGTCCCCGAGGGCAAGAAGCGGGCCCCCAAGAGCGTGTTCATCGTCGACGGGCCCGGTGCGGAGCCGCGCCAGGTCGCCGGCTTCGCCGATGACTGCGGCGACCTGGTGTGGCTGCCGAGCGGCTCCGGCGTCATCGTCACGCTGAAGGACGCCGGGGCGCCGCAACCCGACGACGCGCCGAAGGTCTACGACCGAATCCGCTACAAGTCCGATGAGGGCGGCCTGCTCGACGTGCGCCGCAAGCATCTCTGGCTCGTGCCGATGGAGGGCGAGCCGCGCAAGCTGACCGACGGTGACTGGGACGACACCCAGCCGGCCGTCTCACCGGATGGCACGGTTGTCGCGTTCACGTCGAACCGCACAGCCGATCGCGACCGCAACACCGTCAGCGACATCTGGACCACGCCGCTCGCCGGCGGCGCGCCGGCGCGCGTCACGACGGAGCGCGGTCAGTACACGAACGCATCGTGGTCGCCCGACGGCGCATCGATCACCTGCCTCGGCACGGTCGACGCTGTCGGCGCCGGCGCGCGCAATACCCGGGTGTGGCGGTTTCCCCGGGGTGGGGGCGCCGGGAGCGACCTGCTGGGCGAGTGGGACCGCCCCACCGGCTCGCGCGTCATGGGCGACATCCGCGGCGAGACCGCGGCGCTGGCCCCGGTGTGGACGCGGGATGGCCGGATCCTGTTCATCGGCTCCGATCAGGGAAGCGCGAACCTGTACTCCTGTCGTGCCGAGGGTGGCGGGGTACGCGCGGAGACCCTCGGGGCGCATCAGCTCGTGACCGCCACCGTCGATCGTGAGGCCCGCTGCTTCGCGGGCGTGCTCGCGACCGCGACGTCGCCTGGCGAGGTCGTGAGCGGTCAGCCCGGCGGCGGGATGCGTTCCATCACGGACCTCAACGGCGAGCTCCTCCGCCAGCGTTACATCGCCGAGCCCGAGCGCGTGCAGTTCACCGGCCCGGACGGCTGGGCCATCGAGGGTTGGCTCCTCAAGCCACGTGGCTTCGACGCGGCTGAACGGTGGCCGCTCGTCCTCGAGATCCACGGTGGTCCGCATGGCGCGTACGGCTACTCCTTCTTCCACGAGTTCCAGGTCCTCGCGGGTCGGGGCTACGCGGTCCTCTACACGAACCCCCGCGGCAGCCACGCGTATGGCGACACGTTCGTGCGCGCGTGCGTCGGCGATTGGGGCGGGAAGGACTATGAGGACCTCATGGCCGGCGTCGACCACGCCATCGGGCTCGGGTGGGTCGACCAGGACCGCCTGTACGTCACCGGCGGGAGCTACGGCGGGTTCATGACGAACTGGATCGTCGGCCACACCGCTCGGTTCAAGGCCGCGGTGACCCAGCGCAGCATCAGCAACAACATCAGCGCGTTCGGCACGAGCGACATCGGCTGGCACTTCTGGCAGTTCGAGATGGGCGACGCGACGCCGTGGCACGACGAGCACAAGCTCGTCGAGCGCTCGCCGCTCACGTACGTCGAGAACGTGAAGACGCCGCTCCTCATCCTTCACGCCGAGAAGGACTTCCGCTGTCCCATCGAACAGGCCGAGCAGTTCTTCGTCGCCCTGAAGCTGCTCGACAAGGAAGCGGTCTTCGTGCGGTTCCAGGACGACACGCACGAGCTCACCCGCGGCGGAAAGCCGAAGAACCGCATCGACCACGCGCGCCGCATCGCTGATTGGTTCGATGCCCATCGCTGACTTCCGGATCCGCCGCGGGACGACGGACGATGCGCCGGCGATCGCGAGCGTGCGCGTGGACACGTGGCGTAGCGCCTACCGCGGACTGCTCCCCGACGCGCTCCTCGATGGACTGGACACGACGAGCATCACGGCCAGCTGGCGGCGTGGGCTCGAGACGATCGACCCCACGCGTGTCGCGTATGTCGCCGAGGTCGATCACGAGGTGATCGCCTTCGCGAGCGGCGGACGAGCACGACACGCGAACGAGGCCTATCCGGGCGAGGTCTACGCGCTGTACGTGCGTGACGCGCACCAGGGGAAGGGGATCGGCCGCGCGCTCCTGCGAGCGTCGGCCGCCGAGCTCATGGAGCGCGGGCTCACCCCGATCGTGATCTGGACCCTGTTCGACAACCCCGCGTCTCGCGGCTTCTACGAGTCGGCTGGCGGCACGGTGATCGGCGAGAAGCGCGAGCCGTTCGAGGGGCACGAGCTCCACGAGGTCGCGTACGGCTGGCTCGATCCTGCGCCGTTGGTGAAGGGTTAGCCCGGGCCGAGGTCCAGGTCCTTCGGCGCCTCGTCGGACAGCTTCCATCTGATGTAGGGGTAGCCCGTCTCGACATGCTGGTTGTTCGCGTCGTCGGTCGCCCTGCTGAACGCGCGATCGAATGTGGGGCGGTCCTGCGCCTCGATCGCGGCGAACACCGGAGCGAGCATCACGCTCTCGAACGTCGCGAGCCGCTCCGCGTACTTGGGCCGGATGACGCCGAGCCGCCGCTGCAGCGAGCGCACCCGGCGCGCATAGAACGCGGCGAGCGCCCAGTTGCCGCCACGCCCCGCATACGCGCAACGCCACCACGAGTCGCCGACGAGGACCATGAGATCCGCGGTGCCGGGCAGCCCTGCGGCGATGTGCTCGGGAGTGAGCTCGTCGGCCACGCGCACAATTCTCCGCGATGGCCCCGAATCAAGCAGATCACGCGGATCACAGCGATCCGGTCACCGCATGGCGCCTTTTTTGGACGAGCCCGCTGCCGTTCCGTCGCCGGCTCGCGGTCGCCGCCGGCAACGTGATGCGTCGCGTGACGACACCGCCGCACGATTGCTGCAGACATCCCGGCGAGCCCGGCTGCTGACGTCCCGCGCAGGCGAACGGTCGTTCGCCCGACGCGCTTCCCGGCTACCATCGACCTGAATGAAGGAGCTTCTCGAGGGCCGCCGATTCGGCTTCGCCCTGCGTCCGCAGCTCGGGCACATCGCGGTCGGCCTGGGCATCGGGGTCGCGCTCCTCGACCTCATGTCGTGGTTCGGCTGGGGGACCCGCGACACGAACGGGTTCGTCATCGCCGCTTCGTGGCTCGCGGTCGCGACCGCGGTCGTCGCCCTGCTCGCGACCATCACGGCGTTCGTCGAAACCACCGACGCGGCGGAGGAGGATCGCGCGCTCGCGCGACTCGACGTCCTCGCGGCGCTCGTCACGGTCCTCCTGTACACGGCGTCGGGCGCGCTCCGCGTCACCGATCTCGGCGCGGCGGGCGCCTCGCCGGGCGCGATCGTCACCGCGTTCGCCGGCTTCGTCGTGCTGCTCGTCGACGGGATCATCGCGTCCACGCTGTATTCGAGCCGTGAATGGGCGGTCCTCGACGAAGAGGAATACGAGCCGCGCCGCCACCAGAAGCGCCGCCGGGCCTCCTAAACCGTTGAACCCTGAAACCTTCGCTGCCTTCGGCTGCTCGGTTTCGGGGGCCCTGCGGCTCGGTCGGGCGAAGCCCTCCCTCGCCTAAACCCGCCTAAACCCGCCTAAACCGCTGCTCCGGTCAGGAAGAAGAGCACCCGCGCGCTGACCTCGCCCGCGAGCACGCAGCCCAATCCAACAAAAAGCAATCCGGTCGACGCCTGCGTGTTCATGCGCGCGGTCCACCACGCCGCAAGGGCGACCGCGAGCGTCATGAAGAGCCCGACCCCGACCCGCAGGGCGGCCGCGACGACGAACGCCATCTCCATGTTGAGCGTGAGCTCGCCGCGCGCGACGGCGACGGCGACGAGCCCGATCTGCAGCACGACCGCACCGACGAGTACGAGCGCCGCGCGCTGCAGCGGTCCGGAGGAGAGCTTCGGCGTGACGAGGTACCAGTGACCGAGCAGCATCGCGGCATCGGCGCCCCCAAGCGCGAGCGCCCCCAGCGGGAGGGCCAGCAGGGCGAAGACGTCGAATGGCGACGCCGATGGCCGCGCGACGGCGGCCAGGACGAGGTCGAACACCCCGGCGAGGACCGTGATGATCCCGACGACCTCGCGTACCGCCTTCCACGGCAGGAATGCCGCGATGAGCTGCGCGACGACGAGGACGATGACGACGACAAGAACCTGCGCGAATCCAGCGAGGGCCGTGGCGTCAAGGCCCGCGCGTGCGACGAGGTCGCCGCGCGGCAACGCGGGGAGGAGGACGCCGGCGAAGGCGATCGCTCCGGCATCAACGAACGCGGTGAGCTTGAGGAAGCCGGACGGCGCGGCCTCGGTGCGGTCGATGTACCACATGAGGAACGCGCCGCCGATGGCGAGCTCGACCATGAGCACGCACAGCACGAGCGGGAGCGTCGCGAGCGCCATCTAGCCGAGCAGATCGTCGGAGTGCGGCGCGGCACCGGTCCGGTCGATCGCGAGGTGGAAGTACTCCTTGCCCTGGCGTCGCTTGAGGAGGTCGTAGAAGAAGTCGCGGTCCTTGTGCTGGGTCTTGTGGAACTCGAAGGCGGCGGCTTTCCGCGGCTCGAATGCCGAGACGTCGATGATGTGCGTCGGCGTCGTGGCCCCGAACGCGGCAGGCGCGTCCGCCACGTACGGCGTGGCGCTGAAGTAGAGCCGCCGTGCGAGGTGCGGGTCGCCGCGCTCTGGATATTGGTCGGCCAGCGCGGCCCGAGCGAATGCGCGAGCGGCGAAGTACGAGGCCGACCGGTGATCGTCGTGCTCGCTGCCGGCGCCCTCCGGTCCGAACGTGCAGACGATGTCCGGCCGCACCTCTCGGATCGCCTCGACGATGTCCGCCGTGATGACGTCGGCCGGGGCGTCCTTCAGACCGCCGTCGGGATAGCGCAGGAGCTTCGACCAGTGGAAGCCGATGGCCTGCACCGCCGCGGCCCACTCCTTCGCCCGTTCGGTGCCCAGGTCGAGCTTCGACCACGAGCCGAAGTCCTTCCCCAGCCAGAGCCCAGCGTCACCGCGGGTGAGCGTGAGCAGCGCGATGGTGTGTCCGGCCGCCGCGAGCTTCATGGGCGTGCCGGACACGAACGATTCGTCGTCGGGGTGGGCGTAGATGAAGAGGGCGGTACTGATGGTCGACAGGTTAGCGTTCGCGCGTGACGAGCGACGAGCACGACCGCGCGATCGCGATGATGTTCGACCGCATCGCCGTGCGCTACGACTTCCTGAACCGCGTCCTGTCGTTCGGCACCGATATCCACTGGCGGCGTCGCGCGCTCGTGTGCGCCGAGATCCATCCGGGGATGGCGGTCTTGGACGTCGGCGCCGGGACGGGCGATCTCTCGTTCGCGGCGGCCGTCCGCGGCGCGCGCGTCGTCGCGATCGACCTGTCGGCGGGGATGCTCGCGGTGCTCGCACGTCGCGCGACCGACGCGCAGCGCTCACGGATCCGGGCCGTGGTCGGCAGCGCGGAATCGCTGCCGCTCCCGGACGCGAGCGTCGACCGCATCGTCACCGGATTCACGGTCCGCAATGTTGGGGACCTCGGCCGTGCGTTCGCCGAGTTCCGCCGGGTCCTGCGACCCGGTGGGCGGGCCGTCGTGCTCGAGCTCTCGCATCCGTCGAGCCCGGCGTTCGCGCGGCTCTACTCCTTCTATTTCGATCGCATCGCTCCGGCGGTCGCCGGGCTGCTCGGCGGGGACCGCGAGGCGTACCGCTACCTGCCGCGCTCGCTCCGTCCGTTCCCGGGTGCCGAGCGGCTCGCCGCGATGCTGACCGAAGCGGGGTTCGAGAGCGTCACCTTTGAGCGGTTGTCCCTGGGGATAGCGGCCATCCATATCGCTGAGGTCTAGGCTGCCGCCCGTGGACTTCGACATCCCCGAGGAGCTCCTGCTCCTGGGGCGCACGGTGCGCGAGTTCGTCGAAGGCCGGCTGCAGCCGATCGAGAAGCAGGTCGAGGACGACGACAAGATCCCCGACGCGATCCTCACGGAGATGGGCGCACTCGGGTTCTTCGGGCTTCCGTTCCCCGAGGAGTACGGCGGCGTCGGCGCAGGCGACCTCGGCTACTGCGTCGCCCTCGAGGAGTTCGGGCGCACCTCGGCCGCGTTCTCGAATCTCATCGGGGCCCACACGTCGATCGGCTCGATGTCCATCTATCTCGGCGGGACCGAGGCCCAGAAGAAGAAATATCTCCCCGATCTGACGGCCGGCCGCAAGATCGCGGCGTTCTCGCTCACAGAACCAAGCAGTGGATCTGACGCGGCGTCGATCCAGACGAGCGCGAAGCGGCAGGGTGACCGCTGGATCCTCAACGGCACGAAGATCTGGGTGACGAACGGGCCGATCGCCGACGTCGTCGTGGTGTACGCGTCGAACGACCGCGCGCTCGGGCCGCGCGGAGGCATCACCGCGTTCATCGTCGAGAAGGGCTTCACCGGATTCCGCGTCGGCAAGGTCGACGAGAAGATGGGCCTGCGCGGCAGCTACACCGGAGAGCTGGTGTTCGAGGACTGCGAGGTGCCCGAGGAGAACGTGCTCGGCGAGGCCGTCGGGAGCGGGTTCCGGACCGCGCTCGGCGCGCTCGACATCGGCCGGATCTCGCTCGCCGCCGGCGCGGTCGGCTCGAGCCAGTATCTCCTCGAGCTGGCGATCGCCCACAGCAAGCGACGCGTGCAGTTCGGGAAGCCGATCGCGGCCAACCAGGCGATCCAGTGGATGCTCGCGGATACCGCCGTCGAGATCCACGCCGCGCGCCTCATGGTCTACGACGCGGCGGCCAAGCTGGACCGCGGCACGCGCGCCTCGACCGAGGCGGCGATGGTGAAGCTGTACGCCTCGGAGCTCGCCGGGCGGGTCGTCGACCGGGTGCTCCAGATCCACGGCGGGATGGGCTACATGAAGGACTCGCCGGTCGAGCGGGCCTATCGGGATGCGCGGATCCTGCGGATCTATGAGGGGACCAGCGAGGTCCAGCGGATGATCATCGCGGAGGAGCTGCTCAAGGCGTAGCGGGGAGCCCTCGGCGGCAAGGAAGGTGGAGCATGGCGAAACGGATCGGAGTCACACCGAAGGCGGGGACCCCGGCGCCGAGCTACGCGAAGAGCTACGACACCGGCGTGCCGTGGTCGATCGACTATCCGCGGGTCCCGCTCCACGCGCTCCTCGACGACGCCGCGGAGAGCTACCCGGGCTCGACCGCCACGATCTTCTTCAACGCGAAGCGGTCATACGCGTCGCTGCTGAAGGACGCGAAACGCTTCTCGGCCGGCCTGCGCGCCCTCGGGGTGAAGCAAGGCGACCGGGTCGCGATCGACCTGCCGAACTGCCCGCAGTTCCTCATCGCCTTCTTTGGCGCGCTTCGCATCGGGGCGGTCGTCGTGCCGTGCAACCCGCTCTACACACCGCCGGAGCTCCGATATCAGCTCGCCGACGCCGGCGCCGAGACGGTCGTCGTGCTGTCGCGCATCTATCCGGTGGTGAAGGCCGCGCGCGAGGGCACGAAGATCCGCAACGTCATCGTGACCAACATCAAGGAAGAGATGCCGCCGGTCCTCCGCACGCTCTTCACCCTGGCGAAAGAGAAGAAGGAAGGGCATCGCCAGCCGTTCGCGGGCGACCCGGGCGCGATCGCCTTCCAGAAAGTGCTCGCGCTCGCGGGCGATGACTCGGCCGCGGATGTCGGTGCCGACGACGTCGCGCTCCTGCAGTACACCGGCGGTACGACCGGCACATCGAAGGGCGCGATGCTCTCGCACCGCGCGCTCGTCGCGAACACGCTCCAGTGCTCGGCCTGGTTCGGCCATGCGATGCGCGAGGGCCAGGACGCGGTGATGGCGGTCATGCCGCTGTTCCACGTCTACGGCCTGACCACGGTGATGAACTTCGCCGTGTTGACGGGCGGTGCCATGATCCTCGAGCCCCAGCTGGACCTCGAACACGTGCTGAAGGACACCCAGGCCCACAAGCCGAAGCTGTTCAACGGTGCTCCGCGGATCTACAACGCGATCATCAACTCGCCGCTCGCGAAGAAATACGACCTGCGGTCGATCGCCGCGTGCATCTCCGGGTCCGCGCCGCTCATGATCGAAACCGCCCGGAAGTTCAAGGAGCTCACCGGCGGGAACCTCGTCGAAGGGTACGGGCTGACCGAAGCGTCGCCGGTCACGCACTGCAACCCGGTGTTCGATCCGGCGAAGAACCGCATCGGGACGATCGGGCTCACATTCCCGGACACCGAAAGCCGCCTCGTTGACATCGAGACCGGTGAGCACGATGTCGCGCCCGGCGAGCCCGGCGAGCTCGTCATCCGCGGCCCGCAGCTCATGGACGGCTACTACAACAAGCCCGAGGAGACCGCGCAGGCGCTGCGCGACGGCTGGCTGCGGACCGGTGATATCGCGACCATCGACGCCGACGGGTACGTCGCCATCGTCGATCGCAAGAAGGAGATGATCATCGTCTCCGGGTACAACGTGTACCCGCGCGAGGTCGAGGAGGCGCTCGCGAAGCATCCGGCGGTCCTCGAGGGGGCGGCCATCGGCGTCCCGCACCCGATCAAGGGCGAAGAGGTGAAGGCCTTCGTCGTCCTGAAGCCCGGCCAGACGGCGACGGCCGACGAGCTCATCGCGTTCTGCCGCGAGCAGCTCGCGCCGTTCAAGGTCCCGAAGACGATCGAATTCCGCGATGCGCTGCCGAAGACGCTGATCGGTAAGGTGCTCCGGCGCCAGCTCGCGGAGGAGGACAAGAAGAAGCGCTCGACCGCCGCGTGATCGGCGAGCGCGAGCGCGCGACCCTCGTCACGGTCTGCGGCACGTTCATGCCGGCGGCGGATGCGGGCGCCACCGCCGATGCGATCGTCGCCGAGCTCGCGGCCGTGGGTCGGCCGAAGCTCCTCGCCGACCTGCGGCTGTTCCTCCGGCTCGTCGACTCGCGCCTGGGCAACCTCGCGCTCGTTCAGCGACCGGTGCGGTTCAGCGATCTGGTCCAGACCGAGCGTGAGGCGTACCTCCGCCGCTGGGCCGACTCGCGCATGCCGCTGCTCCGCAGTGGGTTCCAGGCGGTGAAGCGGCTGTCGCTGTTCATCGCGTACTCGCGGCCGGAGGCCGGCGCCGCTGCGCTGCTCCCGGAGACCGGCTACACGCCTCCCGATCCGCTGCCGCTCGCGGAGCGGCCCCTCGCGATCGCGTCGCTCGCGGTACGCGACGG
>JALYLX010000137.1 GCA_030773995.1 Chloroflexota bacterium | reverse complement strand
GTCGAGGCGGAGCGCGAGCGTCCCGAGCCAGCATGGCGCGACGACGGCGAAGACCGCGAACGCGGCAATGGCGAACACACGCACGCCGACCGACGTGGCCAGCGCGAGGCCAGCGGCCATGAGCGCCGTCGAGACCGCGAAGCCCCATGCCGAGCCACGCCAACGCCACTCGTTCTCGCGAATGATCCGCAGGTACTCCGGCAGCGGCGACATGAAGACCCGCCCCGGCGGCAGCGCCGCCCCAAAGACCCCGGCGACGGCGGCCGCGATCAGCACGAGCCCGGCGACGCCGGCATCGGTCAGCTGAGGTACTCCCGCGCGGTCTGCTCGTAGAGCTCGAGCATCAGCCGCAGCGACTCCTGATCGATCCGCTCGTTCCGGCCGTGGAACATCGTCATGAACTCGCCGAACGGGATGTTCGAGCTGTACACGCTGTACCCGTAGGCCGGGACGCCCTTGCGACGGAAGAACCGTGAGTCCGTCGCGCCGATCGTGAACATCGGGACGATCTCGGCACCCTTGAGCACTTTGCGGGTCACGTTCCGCATCACCTGGAAGATCGGCGCGTCGGTGTTGGACGTGCTCGCCGGGTTGCTGTCCTCGTCCACGATCTCGACGTGCTCCCAGAGATCACCGATGGCCTCGCGGAGCATCACCCGCACCTGCGGGCCCTCCTCGCCCGGCACGGTCCGGATGTCGATCTGCATCAGTGCGCTGTCGGGGATGATGTTGGTCTTCTGCCCGCTGTGGAGGATGTTCGGAGAGAACGTCGTGTGGGTGGACGCGTCGAAGGCCCGCGCGAGTCCGACCGGCATCTGCGCGATGGTTTGCTGGAAGGCGGCCTCGTTGAGCAGGCCCGACGCGAGCGGCTCCTCGAACTGCATCGCGTCGACGAACTCGCGCCACGCGCCGTCGAGGTGGAGCTTCGGCTTGTAGGCCGCGATCCGCTTGACGACCTCCGCAGCCTTCACGAGCGCGTTGTCGGTCTTGTACGGCATCGACCCATGTCCGGGCGTGCCCTTCACCTTGAGCCCGACCCAATGGGAGCCCTTCTCGCCCACGACCATGATCGCTTTCGGTCCGCCCTTCGTGGGGATCGGGAGCGGCGGCTCGCCTGACTCGGTGAGCACCGCATCCGCCTTGACGTCGTCCCACTTGTTGTTCACGAGCCACTCGGCCCCCCACGTCCCGAGCGCCTCCTCGTCGGCCATGCCGCTGAAGATGAGGGTGCCCTTCGGCTTCCAGCCCTCGCGGAGCAGCTTCTTCACCGCGACGGCCATGGTCACGGTGATGCTGAGCATGTCGATCGCCCCGCGGCCCCAGACCTCGCCGTCGACGAGATCGCCGCAGAACGGGTCGCGCTTCCAGCCGCTCGGATCCGCGGGCACGACGTCGATGTGACCCATCATCAGGAGGCTCGGCGCCTTCTTGTCGCTGCCGTCGACACGAAGCGTCATGCTGCCCCGCCCGGGGCGCGACTCGTACTGCGTGATGTCCATGCCGGGGCCCGCGAGGTATGCGCCGAGGGTCTCCGCGTTCTTGACCTCGCCGCCCGATTCCGGACGGCCGTCGTTCACGCACTGGTTGCGGATCATTGTCTGGAGGAGTTCGGTCGCCTCATCGACTGGTGTGGCCACGCCGGGCAGCCTAGCGAGTCCGGGCGTGAGGGCGCGCCTAGTGTGTCGCGATGCTCTGGGTGGACGAGCTGGGCTCCGGTCCTGCCGTCGTGCTGCTCCACAACGGGGTCATGGATGCCCGCGCCTGGGACGGGCAGATGGACCCATTCGCGCGCTCGCACCGCGTCGTGCGCTACGACTCGCCGGGGTTCGGACGCTCCGATGCGCTCGCGGAGGCGTACCGCGAGACCGACGTGCTGCTCGCACTGCTCGACGAGCGAAAGCTCGGCCACGTCGCGCTCGTCGGCAACTCTCGCGGTGGCCGGATCGTGATCGACTTCGCTCTGGCGCATCCGGAGCGGGTGTCGGCGCTCGTGCTCGTCTGCGCGGCCGTCTCGGGTCACCGGCTGCACGCGAGCTCGCCGGCCCAGGTGGCCGCAGAGGAGGCGGCGCTCGAACGCCGCGACGCCGCGGCGATCGCGGACATCACGCTCGAGGTGTGGGGCCGCCTCGGGACGACCCCGCGGATCCGCGAGCTGATCCTGGCGAATGCCTTGGCCGACCTGGAGACCGAGCACGAGCAGCCGCCCGGGCGGATGGCGATCGACCATCTCGGGGAGATCCGTGTGCCGACGCTCGTGATCACTGGCGACCACGACGCGCCGCCGATGGACGCACTCGGCGAGCTGCTCGAGCGGCGGATCGCCGGGGCCGAGCGCGTCCGCTTTGCCGAGTCGGACCATTTCCCGAACCTCCGCGAGCCCGGGCGGTTCGATCGGGTCGTGCTCGACTTTCTCCGGCGCGGCTAGGCCGGGATCGCTTTCTTCGCCAGCTCCGCCCGCACGACCTTCGTCGCTGCGACAACGATCTTGCACTTCGCGATCGACTCGTCGACCGGTCGCGTCTTCAGGCCGCAATCCGGATGCGGAAGGAGCTTATCGGCGCTCACGTACTTGAGGCCTTTGCGGATCCCCTCCGCCGCCTCGTCAACGGATTCGAGCTCATGGGTGTGCACATCAACGATGCCGATCGCCATCTCTTTCGTGAACGGGTTGCGGTCCATGAGGTCGAGCCAGCGGTACTCGTAGTTCGCCATGGCGAGGTCGAGCTGGTCGACCGGCAGGCCGAGGATGCCGGGATAGATCGCGGCGAAGTCGCCGTAGCAGATGTGCGAGATCGTCTTGGCCTTGAGGTTCTGAGTGACGATGCCCATGGCCTCGATCGCGATCGCGAGCTCCTCAGGCCGAGCGTGGATGGCGGGCTCGTCGATCTGGATGTACTGCGCGCCGGCGCGGTCGAGATCCTCGGCCTCTTGCCGCACCACCTCCGCGAGCGCGAGCGCGGCGTCGCGCCGTGTCGGGTAGGCCTCGTTGTACGACCAGTCGAGCATCGTGTACGGACCGGTGAGCATGCCCTTCACCGGCTTCTGGGTGAGCGACTGCGCGTACTGGAACCACTCGACGGTCATCGGCTTTGGTCTCGCGAGCGTCCCCGAGATGACGGGCTTGTGGTAGTAGCGGTTGCCGTACGAGCGCACCAGACCGCCCTCGCTGTACCCATCGAGCAGGTCGGCGAAGTACGCGACCATGTCGCCGCGGTACATCTCGCCATCGACCAAGATGTCGAGCCCAATGTCCTCCTGCACCTTGATCCACTCGGCGGTCGCCTTGCGCTCCAGCTCGACCAGCTCGGCCACGCCGAGCTTCCCCTTCGCGTGTGCGTTGCGGGCCTTCTGCAGGTAATCGGGCTTCCCGAACGAGCCGACCGCGGTCGTCAGCAGGATGTTGTCAGCCGTCATGCGGGCACCCCTCCGCGCGCCGCTTCCGCGAGCGCCGTCAGTTTCTTGGTCGCTACATCGTGTGGCAGGTACTCGAGACCGGTCGTCGGCGCGAGCCAGAGACTCTCGCTCGGCACGAGCTTCAGTGCCTCGTCGGCGAGCTTGCCGAGCTCGCTCGCGGTCTCGAGGCGGGTATTGCGCGCATCGACGATCCCAAGCACGACCGTCTTTCCCTTGAACACGTCGAGCCGGCGGAGCGCGGTCGTGTCGCGCGAGCGCACATCGATGCCGATCTGCGCGACCGGGAACGACGCGAGCGTCTCGAGGATCCGGTCCGCGGCGAAGAAGTACGGCTGGACCGCGATCGGCACGCCGGCCGCCGCGATGCGCTTGTACGCCTCGCGGGCGAGCTCGACGTGCTGCGGCGCGTAGACGAGCCCCGGGTCCTCGACGTCGACGAGCGTCGCGCCGGCGGCGCCAAGTCCCCGCACCTCCGCCGCGATCGCGTCGGCGACCGCGAGCACGCGGTCCTCGAAGGACCGGTAGTGCTTGTCGATCGCGAGGGTTGCGAAGGTGATCGGTCCGGCCACCGCGGCCTTCAGCTCGCGGGTGGCGACGGACTTGGCGTACGTAAACGCCCGCACGAGCGTCGTGCCGTCGCTCGAGATCGGTCCCTCGATCGTCGGCTGGCGGAAGTACGTGTTGTTGTCGTAGAAGCGCTCGAGCGGGCCACGGTGGACACCCGACCACGCAGATGCGAACGGCGCGAGGAGATCGTCCCAGCGGACCTGTCCGTCGTTGATGACGTCGATGCCCGCAGCCTCGAGCTCTTTGATCGCGCTCGCGGTCACGGTGTCGTACACCGCGTCGAGCTCGGCATCCTTGAGCTCGCCGCGATCCTGCTTGTGCAGCGCCTGTCGCAGCTCCTGCCCTCCGGGCTGATCGCTGATCTTCGGGAATGCGCCGATCACGGTCGTCTTCACGCTGTCGCTACCTCTTTCACTGTCGGTCGCGGGAGCAGACCGGCGGCACGCACCACGAGCGGGATCGCCTCCGGCCATTCGATCGCGTAGAGATGGACGCCGTTCACGCCAGGCAGCGCGCGAAGCGACCGCACCGTCTCGGCGGCGATCGCGGTCCCCTCCGCCTCGCCGTCGGTGGCGTCACGCAAGCGCGCGCGGATCTCGTCGGGGACCGCGATGCCGGGGACCTTCGCGAGCCGCTCGGCCTGCTCGGTGGAACGCAGCACGAGGACCCCGGCGAGGATCGCGATGTCCTTGTCGCGCCTGCGGATCTCCGCGAGCCACTGACTGAACGGCGCGACGTCGAAGACCGGCTGCGTTTGGAGGAACTGCGCGCCCGCGGCGATCTTCTCGAGCGTGCGCTCGACATCCTTCGGCGCGGCGGGTGAAGCGGTCGCGCCGATGAAGTAGCGCGGTGGCTGCTTCACCTCGTCCCCGTTGAGGAACTTCCCGTCGCGGAGCGAGGCGGCCGCGCGCACGAGCTCGACGCCATCGAGGTCCTGGACGTTCACCGCGTCGGGGTGGTTGCCCTGCTTCGGATCATCGCCGCTCATGAACAGGAAGTTCGGCAGGCCGAGAGCCGCTGCGCCGAGGAGATCGGCCTGGATCGCGATGCGGTTGCGGTCCCGTCCGGTGACCTGGACGATCGGCTCGACGCCGGCATCGCGCACGATGACCGCGGCGGGGATCGCCGCCATGGCGACGTTCGCGCGGGTGCTGTCGGTGATGTTCACCGCGTCGACGACCCCTTTGAGCACATCCGCCCGCCGCCGCACGACGGACGCGGACGCGCTCTTCGGCGGATTCAGCTCGGCGGTGAGGACGAACTCTCCCTGATGGAGGAGCGACGCGAGCGATGCCAAAGGCCACGTACCCCTTTCATCTTCCCTTGGTGTCCAAGGACGGAAGTGGCACCGCAGCGGGGCTCCGCCGGTTGCCGAGGCGTCATCGGGCCGTTCCCTCAGCCTCTCTGGATGAAAGCGCGAGGGAACGAATGTAGCACGTAGACTGCCCGCAATCCCATGACCGAAAGCCTCGTCGAGCGGACCCTGCGCGCCTTTAGCGACGACCTCGCGTCGTCGGCGGCCGTCCCCGGCGGTGGCAGCGCCGCCGCATACGCGGGCGCGATGGGCGCGGCGCTCGCGGCGATGGTCGGCCGCATTGCCGAGCGCAAGGAGACGAGCGAGACCACGGCCGCGCTGATCGCGGAGGCCGACAACCTGCGATCGGACTTCGTGCGGCTCGTCGACGACGACAGTGCGGCGTATGCACGGGTCCGCGAGGCGATGAAGCTGCCCAAAACGAACGACGACGAAAAGCGCGCGCGGACCGAACGGCTGCAGGCGGCCCTGCTCGCGGCGTCACGGGTTCCCCTCGAGATAGCCAAGACGAGCCGGCGGCTACTCGACCTCTGCGAGCGCACCGTCGAGCGTGCTGCGGCGGCCACCGTCAGCGACATCGGTGTGGGCGCATTCCTCGCCGAGACGGCCCTGCGCGGCGCGGCGCTCAACGTGATGATCAACCTCGCGTCGATCAAAGACGCCGCGCAAGTGAAGGCTCTCTCCGAGGACCTGGACCACGCCGTTGACGGCGCCGACGCGCAGCGGAAGCGCATCACCGACTTCGTGGAATCGCGGATCGCGCGCTAATGGCCCGGCTGCTCCACGGGCGGCCGTTGGCGGAGAAGATCAAGGCCAACACCCTCGCGCGGTCCGAGGCACTCCGCGCCCGGAACATCCAGCCGAAGCTCGCGATCGTCGGACTCGGCGGCGATCCCGCCGCGCTTTCGTATGTCCAGCGGCTCGAGCGAAGCACCGCGGAGTGCGGCATCGAGGCGACCGGCGGGTTCATGCCACGCGACACGACCGAGGCTCAGCTGATCGCCCACCTCGAGCAGTTGTCGACGGACCAGGCTGTCAACGGGATCCTGCTGCTGACGCCGCTGCCTGGAGCACTCGATGAGGCGCACGTGATCGACCACATCGCGATCGCGAAGGATGTCGAGGGAATGCATCCGTTCAACATGGGCTTCCTCGCCGACGGCCGGCCGCGGTTCGTACCGTCCACGGCCGACGCCGTCGTCGAGCTGCTGAAGTTCTACGGGGTGCCGCTCGAAGGCGCGCACGCGGTGATCATTGGACGGAGCACCGTGATCGGGCGGCCCGCGGCATACCTCCTGCTCGCGGAGAACGCGACGGTCTCGATCGCGCACCGCCGGACACGGGCGCTCGAGAAGCTGACGCAGATGGCGGACATCGTTGTCGTCGGCGTCGGGCGGCCTGGCTTCCTGACCGGAGCGATGGTGAAGCCGGGCGCGACCGTGATCGACGCCGGCATCAACATCACGCCGAATGGGCTCGCCGGCGACGTCGAGCTCGAGAGCGTCGCCAGCGTGGCAGGCGCCCTCAGCCCGGTGCCGGGTGGGCTCGGTGCGGTGACCGCGGCGTTGTTGCTACGGAATGTGCTGACCGCGACGGAGCGTCAGGCGGGTTAGCAGCAGGTCGGCGGCTGACCGCCAGGGCAAAACGCGACGCTCGTCGCAGTCATCGCTAGGAAAAACAGCGCCAACCTCAAATGAATCATCTATCTCTCCACTAAGCCGCTTGTCTTTTTTGTCGCTCTGTAAGCCAAGTCGGCGTATTTCTGGGCGTTGCGGGCATCGCCGCGCAAGCCCGCGGATTTACTCAGTCGCATGTACGTTTCCCCGAGCTCCGCCTTCGCGCCCAAGGTCTTGTACAGCGCAACTGCCTCCTCCAATTGCGCCTCTCCTTCACGGTGCAGACCGCGTGCGGCGCCGACATCGGCAAGGACGAGCATTGCCGCAGCCGCCGCTCGCTTGTTACCAACGGTGTTCGACGCGGCGAGAGCCTCTTTCGCGTCGGCTTCCGCCGCGTCCAGTTTTCCTGCTTTGATTTCCGCTTCGGCCTTGGTGCACATGAAGTGAGGCAGGTTGAACGCCGGACCGCTTGCCTTTGCGATCTGAATCGCGCGCTCGATGTGCTGAGCGGACGCTTGAAAGTGCCCACGCTCCGCCGCGATGACGGCGAGCGTGTTGTGGAATATGGCGGTTGCGGTCAAATCTTGGAGCGCCTCGTTCGTGGCGAGCGCCCTTTGGATGTACGCAGTCGCGGCATCCAAGTCACCGAGAGCCCGATACGCATTCCCCAGGGCGTTGTAGATGGAGACGAGCCCTGACACGTCGCCGATGTCCTGTGCCCACTCGAGAGCAGTCAGCAGGTAGCTGTTCGCCTCTTCGTAGTCACCGTTATCAATGAGGATCACACCCAGATCTTTCACGACACGCAGCCTGAATAGCTGGTCTCGGACCCTTGAGTGATCGAGGTCGCCTAGCAGCTGACGGAGCATTGCCACAGCCTCCAAGGAATTACCGCTGTGGCGATATGCCAGAGCCGTCTGATAACGGATTCGCAGTGCCGTCGCGGACGAAGCCGACTGCTTCAGGCGGTCAGCTGCGACCAGTTCGCGCAATGCGTCGTTGCCTTGTACCAAGAGATTGCGAGCGGTTCCAAGGATGAGATGTATCCGGCAGCGCTCCGCTGGAGACGTTGCTGACTCGAGTAGCGGTGTCGCACGCTCGATCGCCTGAGTAGCCGTCTGACGGCTGAGAAGGGCCTCGGCGCTGCGGATCTCGAGTTCACGTTCTTGCCGGCGGCGCTCGGCGTGTTCGTCCTCCAAGAAGTACGACGCCGGTTTGCCGAGCTTCTCGGCCATGAACTCGAGCGATTTCATCGCCGGGCGGACCTTGCCGAGCTCGATCGCACTCACGTACGCGCGGGTGAAGTGCGGTGCGCCGAGCTGCGCTTGGCTCAGGCCCGTCTCAGTGCGTGCCTTCCGGATCCGCTCGCCGATCTGCTGTAGTGCCTCCGAAACAGGCGCCGGGCGCCGGACACGGGTGCGGATCTTGGGCATGGCGGGCGACGATAGTCGCGGTCCTCAGCCGCGTCAATAGAGAATCGACAGGGAGTCTTAGAGCCGGATAACCGGCGGGTGGTCTGGATCGTCGAAGTGCTGGGTGTCGATGAAGCGAACTCGCCCGCGGGTCTCGTCGAGCAGGACGGAATGGGTGCGAACGCCGCGTGGGAAGAACCGCACGCCGCGCAGGAGCTCGCCGTCCGTCACGCCGGTGGCGACGAAGCGGAGGTCGCTTCCACTCGCAAGGTCCTCGGTGCGGTAGATCCGGGACTCGTCTGTGATGCCCATCGTCTTCGCGCGAGCGCGCTCCTCGTCGTTCCGGAACTTCAGTCGGCCGAGGATCTCGCCGCCGAGGCAGCGCAGCGCGGCTGCAGCGAGCACGCCCTCGGGCGCGCCACCGGTCCCCATGACCACGTGGACCGCCGTACCGGCGACGGCAACGGACATCGCGGCCATGAGGTCACCATCCTCGATGAGCTTGATGCGCGCGCCCGCGTCACGCACCTCCTGGATGAGCTTCGCGTGGCGCGGTCGGTCGAGGATGACGACGGTGAGGTCATCGATCTCGCGGTTCAGCGAATCGGCCACGATCTTGAGGTTCTCCTTCACCGGCCGGTCGAGGTCGACCTTCCCCTTGGCGGGCGCGCCGACGACGAGCTTCTCCATGTACGTGTCTGGCGCGTGGAGCAGGCCACCCCGTTCGGCAGCGGCGAGGACGGCGATCGCGTTCGCACGCCCTTTGGCGACGGGGTTCGTGCCTTCGAGCGGGTCGACGGCGATGTCCACCTCGGGCCCAATGCCTCGCCCGACCTCTTCGCCGATGTACAGCATCGGTGCTTTGTCGCGCTCGCCCTCGCCGATGACGATCCGCCCGTGGAACGAGATCTCGTCCATCGTGCGACGCATTGCTTCCACGGCCGCTCGGTCCGCTTGGTCGTTGTCACCGTGGCCCATCCAGTGGGACGCGGCGATCGCCGCGGCTTCCGTGATGCGAACAAGCTCGAGTCCTGGGGTGCGTTCGATCACATTTCGAGACGCTAGCGGAAACCTCCGGCGCCTACGATTCGTGAGGTGAATCGCCGGCCCCCGAAGGTGCCCCTGCCGAATCGACGGCTATCGAACGTCCTACTTATCGCTATGTTGCTCGTCGCGAGCGGGGCCACGGTGAGCGCCGTCTGGCGGTTCGCTGCGCCGGACATCTTCGCTCGGCTGGAACCGACCCCGCCGGCGATCGAGGCGACCGCCGCCGATCCGGGTGACCCGCCGAACACGTTCGGCGGGAGTCAGCCGATCGTCTCAGCGAAGCCGGGTGACCCGCCCGGGTACACGCGCGTGCCGGCCCCGAAGGTCGAGGGCGGCGCGCGCCGCATCGGGATCCAGGTCGGTCACTGGCAGACCGACAACGTGCCGCCGGAGCTCCGCCGCCTCGAGGTCCAGACCGGCACGAGCTGGGACGGCATCACCGAGACGGAGGTGTCCCTCGATATCGCGACGCGGCTCGCACTGTTGCTGCGGAGCCACGGGTACATCGTCGACATCATTCCGACGACCGTCCCGTCGGGCTATCTAGCCGATACCTTCGTCTCGCTGCACCTCGACGGCGATGGCACCGGGGAGAACAGCGGGTACAAGCTCGCGCACGGCAGTCGCCGAGGACCCTTCGAGCAACAGCTGCTTGACGACATCAAAGATGAATATGGCGCGGCGACGGGATTTCCTTATGACGACCTGCACATATCCCGGAACATGCTCGCCTACTTTGCTTTCAGCTGGCAGCGGTATCGCTCAGCAACGTCGCCGTTCACTCCCTCAGTCATTCTCGAGATGGGATTTCTCAGTAACGACGGTGATCGTGAATTCATCATGAACAACCCCGACCGCACGGCGATCGGGATCGCGAACGGCATCGAGCGGTTCCTGTCCGAAGTGCCGTCGACCGAACTGTTCGGTAAGGACTTGCTCCTTCCGCCAACCCGCCCCGCGTTTCCGACACCGTCCGCTTCTCCCTCAGCGACTCCGTAGTCTGGGTCGCAACCCAGACTCGGAACTCGTCCTCCGTCTTCGTCCATTTACGGCGGTTGCACGGACGGCATGCAGGCACGATGTTCGCGATCGTGTTCTTCCCACCTCGGCTGAGCGGCACGCGATGATCGGCCTCGATCCGGACTGATTGCGCTCCGCAGTATGCACAACACCCCTTGAATTTCTTCAGGAGCGCCTCCCAATCGTCGACGCGGATGAACTCGCCTCCTGCCGCCGCGCGCCGGCGATGTCCGCTGAGCCGCACGTAGGCACGAGCCCGCTCAGGGTTTGCTGCACGCCACTTCTTCATGTACTTCAGATGCGCCTGCGGATCTTCCGCGTAGCTCTTACGTCGGCGCTCGCGATCTTTCGCTCGATTCGCCTCGATATCTCGCATGTACGCGGCATGCTGCTGGGCGCGGATCTTCTCGCGGTTACGTTTGGCGTACTCGCGGTTGCGCGCGTAGATCTCCCCCCGGTGCTCATCGGTGTATTTGCGTTGCTGGGCGATGAGCGTTTCCCGGTTCGCGATGCGTCGCCCGCGGTCAGCAGCGCACCGCCGTTCGACGAACGCCTGGTATCTCGCGGGATCGCTCTTGAGCCGTTCGCGCCAGCGCCGAACCGCCTCGCGCGCCGCGGCTGCCTGTCGTTCCGTCCAATTCGCACGAAGTGCTGGATAGCGCTCGCGCGCGCGGAGTCGCTTCCTTTCTAAGTACTGCTGCGTACCTGAGCGGATCGCTCTTCAGCGCCTCGAAGCGGCGAGGCCAGCTCTGGCGTTCGGACGCCCTTTCCCGGGCGAGGTGCGCGGCATAGGCGGCAGGGTCGGCGCGAAGTCGCGCGCGGCGGCGCCGCGCCGCCTCTCGGTCATACGCTCGCTTCTTGTCCGCTGCGTCCACATCCCGTCAGATACGAAATCGGCGATGTCGTGTCAATGGGACTTGAAACGTTCCGCCAACCGCGCCGCTGCCTCTTCGATGAGCGGCTCAGCGTTCCGCATCGCGTCGGCCAGCGGCATTCCCTCGGGCGTGCTCACCTCGATCGCCTCGACACCCTGCGCGAGCAGCGCTTCGTATCCGGGTGCCGTGCCGCCCACCACCATCGCTACGCGCACGCCCGCATCACGCGCCGCGTGCGTCACCGCCTGGGTGAGCTTCCCGTATGCGCTCTGCGCATCGGCACGGCCCTCGCCGGTGATCACCAGATCCGCGCCCGCGACGCGCGACGCGAACTTCGTCGCATCGAGTACGAGCTCGGCACCGGAGCGCAGCCGTGCGTCGAGAAAGGCGAGCAGACCCGCGCCCAGCCCGCCGGCCGCGCCGGCCCCCGGCACGTCGCGCACGTTACGACCAACGAAGTCCTCGATGACATCGGCGTACCGCGTCAGGGCCGCGTCGAGCTCCGCGATCATCTGCTGGGTCGCCCCTTTCTGCGGTCCGTAGATCGCCGAGGCGCCCTCGGGCCCGAGCAATGGGTTTCGGACATCGCACGCGACCTCGATCGCGGGACGAATGAGCCGCGGGTCGGTCTGCCCTTCCAGGTGATGGAGGCGCGCGAGCGCGGCGCCGCCCTCCGGCAGGTCGTGTCCATCGCGGTCGAGGAATCGATAGCCGAGCGCGCGAGCCATGCCGGCTCCGCCATCGTTCGTCGCACTTCCACCGATGCCGATGACGATGCGATCCGCGCCGCTCGCGGCGGCGGCGAGGATGAGCTCGCCGGTGCCGCGCGTGGAGGTCATGCGGGGATCGCGCTCGTGCTCGCGCAACAGCGGAAGTCCGCTTGCGGCGGCCATCTCGACCACGGCCGTCTTCCCGTCGCCCAGGATCCCCCACCCTGCGTCGATCTCACGAAGCAATGGATCGTGCGCACGGGTTGTGCGGATGCGCCCCCTCGTCGCGCGCACGAGCGCGTGCACGGTGCCCTCGCCGCCGTCGGCCAGCGGGACCTCGTCGAGCTGCGCCTCCGGCACGACGCGCCGAAAGCCGCGCGCGATCGCGGCCGCGACTGCGACCGCGTCGGCGCTTCCTTTGAAGGATTGCGGCGCGATGACGACCCGGTACGGAATGCGCCCGAGCGTAAACGGGTTGACGGAGCGTGGCCGCGAACAGAAATAGACTCGGCTCGTGACCGTCGTTTCCCCGGAGAGCGACACCGCCTGTATTCAGCGCGAACCGGCCGAGCTCGCCTCGGCCTGGTCCGCGCTCGCCGCGAAGCGTCAACCGCCGAGCATCTTTCTCACCCCCGAGTGGATCGCGGTGGCTCGCGCGCACGAGGCGTCCGGGCCGATCACGCTCGCGCTCGGTGACCGCGGGGTCGCCGCGCTCGCCCACGAGGCGGACGGCACGATCACGTTGGCCGGAGGCCAGCTCACCGACGAGCAGGACGTCATCGCGGCGCCAGGTGCGGAGGCGCAGATCGCAACGTCCGTCGCACGGTGGATCGTGGCGCAGCGTCCGCCGCGTGTCCGGTTCGAGTACGTCCCGGAAGAACGGCCGACGCTCGACGCATTCGCATCGGTCCTGACGGCGGCAGGCTACAGCGCGACGCGCGCGCGACAGACGGTCTCGCCGGTGCTCGACCTGCCCGAGTCGTACGAGGCGTACGTGCGATCACTCGGAAAGAAAGCGCGTCACGAGCTGCGGCGCAAAGTGCGCCGCCTCGAGACCGCGGGCGCGGTGAGCTTCCGGTTCGCGGCGGATGCCGAACGCGGCGAGGTGCTGGATCGCTTCTTCGCGCTCCATCGCTTGAGCCGCGGGGAGAAGGCGGGATTCATGACGCCCGACGTGGAGCGCTTCTTCCGCGACGTCGCAGATGCGCTCGCGCCGCTCGATCGGCTGCGCCTCGGGGTGCTTTCGTTCGACGGTGCGGACGTGGCCGTGCTCTTCGGGTTCGCGCTCGGCCGGGTCATCGCCCTGTACAACGCGGCGTACGATCCGGGACTCGCGTCGCTCTCGGTGGGCATCGTGAGCCACGCCTGGGCGGTCCGGGAGGCGATCGCGCAGGGGTACGGGACGTACGACCTCCTCCGCGGCGACGAGCCCTACAAGTACGACCTCGGAGCGCGCGATCGGTGGCTCGCGCGACTCGATGCGGTACGCAGCTGATGCGTGTCGCGATGCTGTCGGTGCACGCGTGTCCGATGGCCAAGCTCGGCGGCCGCGACTCCGGCGGCATGAACGTGTACATCCGCGAGCTGGCGCGGGACCTCGCGCGCCGCGGCATCGAGGTCGACGTGTACACCCGCCAGCGGGAGCACGACCACCCGAAGATCCAGGAGATCGCGCCCGGCGCGCGGGTCATCCACATCGAATCCGGCCCCGTCCAGTACCTCCCGAAGATGGAGGTCTACGACCGCCTCGACGAGTTCACCCGCGGCGTCGAGGCGTACGCACAGGAGCAGGGCCTTCGCTACGACGTCATCCATGCGCATTACTGGCTATCGGCCGAAGTCGCCCGCGTGCTCGCGCCGAAATGGGGCGTGCCACGGATCCAGATGTTCCACACGCTGGGGCTCGTGAAGCGCGAGGTCATGGACGAGGACGTCGATGCCGAGAGCGACGTGCGTATCACGATCGAGCGCCGCGCGGTACAGGAATCCGCGGCCGTCGTCGCGGCGAGCGAGATCGAGGCGAGCGAGCTCGAGCAGCTGTATGCCGCCGAACCGGGAAAGCTGCGGATCATCCCCTGCGGCGTCGACCCCGACGTGTTCCATCCGGTGCGCCAAGCCGACGCCCGGCGGGCCCTCGGCCGCGATGAGTGCGAGCGGCTCGTCCTCTTCGTCGGGCGCATCGAGCAGATCAAGGGGATCGACGTGCTCCTGCGCGCCATCGGGCTGGTCTTCCGCGGGTATCCCGACCTGCGCGGGGAGATCTGCCTGCTCGTGGTCGGGGGTGCCCTTGACGCCGACGATGCGGAAGCTGAGACGGAGAAGATCATCGAGCTCCGCCGGCTCGTGCATGAGCATCGCCTCGAGGACACCGTCGACTTCGTCGGCTCGCAGGACCAGCCACGGCTCGCGCTCTACTACAACGCCGCGGATCTTTGCGCCGTGCCATCGCTCACCGAATCGTTCGGCCTCGTCGCGCTCGAGTCGATGGCCTGCGGGACGCCGGTCGTCGGAACGCGCGTCGGCGGTCTCCAGACCGTGATCGAGAACGATGTCTCGGGCCTCCTCGTGGCCGCGGGCGACGATGCCGCGCTCGCCGAAGCGATGGCCCGGCTGCTCCTGGACGCCGCGCTCCGCCTCCGATTGGCCGCGGGGGCGCGCGAACGGGCCAAGGCATATTCATGGCACCGCGTCGGCGAGGCCGTGGCCGCCCTGTACGCGGACCTCATGCAACCGGTGGAGGTCTGATGGCCGACGCGTTCGAGCTCCCGCGGCGCGCGATGGCGATCTTCGCCCATCCCGACGACGTCGACTTCGGCTGCTCCGGCACGATCGCTCTTTGGACCGCGCGAGGCGTCCACGTCACCTACTGCCTCCTCACGAGCGGCAATAAGGGGACCCACGATCCCGCGATGACGCCTGAGCGGATCGCTGCGATCCGCGAGAAGGAACAGCAGGAGGCCGGCAGGCGCGCCGGCGCGTCCGAGTTCGTGTTCCTCCGACACGACGACGGCGAGACCGAGGTCTCGATGGAGTTGCGTGGCGAGGTGTGTGAGCAGATCCGCATCCACAAGCCGGACCTCGTGTTCTGCCCGGATCCCTGGCGGGAGTACCAGATGCATCCCGACCATCGCGTCGCCGGCTGGGCTGCGCTCGACGGCATCATCGCCGCGCGCGACCATCTGTTCTTCCCGGAGCAGCTGACGAACGGGCTCACCCACCATCGCGTGTCACGGGCGCTCCTCTTCGGCACGGGCGATCCGAACATGTGGTTCGACATCACCTCGACGATGAAGACGAAGATCCACGCGCTGCAGGCGCACGAAAGTCAGGTGAACGACTTCAAGCGCCTCGCGCAGCGGATGCACGCCTTCGCCGGCGCGACCGGCAAGGCCTGGGGCCTCGAGAAGGCCGAGGCGTTCCGCTACCTGGAGCTCGGTTAGCGAGACGCCCACCCGGGCTCCGATAGGCTCGGGGCGTGCGCGCCTGCCCCTACTGCGCTTCGCGGATCCCGGACGTGGCGATCGCCTGCCGGTTCTGCGGTCGGGATGTGACGCCCATCAGCAACGCGCGGCGAGAGCCGCAAGGGCAGGCCGTCACGACGTTCATCCGGCTGGTCGCCCTGACGCTGCTCCTGGCCGTGGCCATTGTCGCGCTGCTCTACGCCTACCGCGCCTTTCGCTAGTGCTTGAAGTGCCGCCGTCCGGTGAACAGCATCGCCATGCGATGGCGGTTCGCCGTGTCGATCATCATCTGATCGCGCATCGAGCCGCCGGGCTGGATGATCGCCGTGACGCCCGCCCGCGCCGCGACCTCGATGCCGTCGGGGAACGGGAAGTACGCGTCGGACGACATCACCGCGAGCCGGGCGTTCTCGCCGGCCTTGCGGATCGCGACCTCGACCGCGACAACGCGTGAGAGCTGTCCGGGGCCGACGCCGACGCTCATGAGGTTCTTCGCGAGCACGATGCCGTTCGACGTCACGTGCCGCACGCACCGCCACGCGAAGATGAGATCGGTGAGCTCTTCGAGCGTCGGATGGCGCTCGGTCACCATTTTGAAGTTCGATTCGTCGGCGACCGACTCGTCCGGCGTCTGCACGAGCATGCCGCCGGAGACGCGCTTGTAGTCGAGCGTCCCGTCGCGGCCGCGGAGCTGCGGTGCCTGGCCGCGGACCGCGAAGATCTCGAGGTTCTTCCGCTCCCTCAGGATCGGGAGCGCGTCCTCCGCATAGGCGGGAGCGATCATCGCCTCGTAGAAGGTGTCTTTGAGCGCGTCGGCGAGATCGCGCGACACCGGACGGTTCACCGCGACGATGCCGCCGAAGGCCGAGACCGAGTCGCAGAGGAACGCGCTCCGGTAGGCCTTGGCGATCTCCACGTCGGATGCGATGCCACACGGGTTCTGGTGCTTCACGATCGCGGCGGTCGGTTGCGTGAAGTCGGAGGCGATGCGCCACGCGGCGTTGATGTCGAGCATGTTGTTGAAGCTCGTCGCCTTGCCGTGGAGCTGCTCCATCGTCGTCATGGCGCCGGCCTCGCCGCGCACGGCGTAGAACGCCGCCTGCTGATGCGGGTTCTCGCCGTAGCGCAGGTCGCGCACCTTGCGCAGCGACAAGGTCATTTCGTCGGGGAACTGCACGCCGGCGTCGGTCGCGACCTGCGCGGCGATCGCCGCGTCGTACGCCGCCGTGTGCGAGAACGCTTCTGCCGCGAGCTGCCGGCGCGTCTCGACCGAGATCGAGCCCCGCTCGCGGAGCTCCTCGAGCACCGGCCCGTAGCGCTCGGGGCGCGACAGCACGATCACGTCGGCGTGGTTCTTCGCCGCGGCGCGCAGGAGCGTCACGCCGCCGATGTCGATCTTCTCCAGGAGCGCGTCACCGGAGGCGCCCGACGCCGCTGCCTCGCGGAACGGGTACAAGTTCGCGGCCACGAGGTCGATCGGCTCGATGCCCTGGGCCCTCAGTTCGCCCATGTGCTTGTCGTTCGCGCGCCGCGCGAGGATCGCGCCGTGGATCTTCGGATGTAGCGTCTTCACGCGGCCGTCGAGCAGGACCGGCGAGCCGGTCACGTCCTCGACCGACCGCGCGGTGATGCCCTCAGCGGCGAGCGCGGCACGCGTCCCGTCCGTCGCCACGAGCTCCCAGCCGAGCTCCTGCAGCCCACGAGCGAGCGCGATCAGTCCGGTCTTGTCATCAACGGAAAGAAGTGCGCGCATGCGTCTCCATCACTCGTGCCGTCGGCGGGGTTTGCGCGGCTAGTATAGGTAGCCCGTGCCGATCGACCTGGGGCATTTCGCCCACCGTTTCATCGAGCCGTTCAACAGCGAATCCCGCTTCTACTGGCCGGCGGTGATCGCGCTTGGGATCGCGCTCGTCGCGAACATCGTCTGGTATTACCTGCCGGTGCGTGGCGTCGCGCCAGCCGAGCACACCGCCCGCCCGTGGGCGTTCTGGTTCAACGTGATCACGCTCATCTTCGCGTGCGTCTTCTTCATCGCCAAGGCCCCGTTCCTCATGACGGCGCTCGCGTTCGGCGTGGACCTGGCGATCCTCGTGTATCTGTACAACGTCTGGCTGCCGCCGCTCGAGGCCGCGTGGCTTCGCGAACGCAAGCGGGCCAAGTACCTCCCGAAGCCGAAGAAGCGCCGCCGGCGCTAACCGATCGAGAAGCCGTGGTAGCGCGGCTCTCCGGCCAGCGGCGCGGACTCCACCGACTCGACCGCGGCGTACGACGGTCCGCGACGGAGCCAGGCCTCGAACCGCGCGAGCGCATCGGATGCGCCTTCAGCCTCGGCCTCGACGGCGCCGTCGTCGCGATTCCAGATGCGCCCGTTCACGCCGAGCCGGCGGGCCTCGTCCGCCGCGGCCGCGCGGAAATTCACGCCCTGCACGCGGCCGTGGACGATGAACCGCTTGCCGCTCACGTCACCTTGCGGCGTAGCACCGCGTCGAGTCCGCGGGTGTTGCCGACGCGATCGGGCGTGGCCCAGCCGCGCCGCGCGGTCGCCGTGCCGTACACCGTCCACTCGAGCTCTTCGACCGCGTGCGCATCCGAGTCGATCACCAACGTCGCGCCCTTGTCCACGGCCTTGCGCACCGCCCAGTCCGGCAGGTCCAGCCGTTCCGGTCCGCCGTTCACCTCGAGCCGCGTGCCCGTCGCGACCGCAGCATCGATGACGGCCTCGAGGTCGACGTCGTACGGATCCCGGCGCTCGAGGAGCCGACCCGTCGGATGCGAGATCGCCGTGACGAGCGGGTGCTTCGCCGCGCCGACGAGCCGCTGCGTGATCTGGTCGCGCGGCTGGTTGAACGCCGAGTGGATGGATGCCGTGACGATCTCAAATCCCGCGAGCACATCGTCGGGATAGTCGAGCCGTCCGTCGGCCCGGATCTCGACCTCCGTCCCGATGAGCACGCGGAACGGGGCGAGCTCGTTGTTCAGCTTCGCGATCTCCTTCGTCCGCGCGGCGATCCGCTCGAGGTTGAGGCCGTTCGTCATCCCGAGCCCGACGGAGTGGTCGGTCATCGCCACGTACGCGTAGCCCTTGTCACGGGCCCGGCGGACCATCGCGGCGAGCGTGTCGCGGCCGTCGGTCCAATCGGAGTGCGTATGCAGGTCGCCCTGCAGCTGATCGACCGTGACGAGCACCGGGAGCGCGTGGGCGAGCGCGGCGTCGATTTCGCCGTGGTCCTCGCGCAGCTCGGGCGGGATCCAGTCCATCCCGAGCGCGGCGTAGATGTCCTCCTCGGTCCGGGACGCGACCGGCGTCCCGCCCTTCTCCTCACCCACCCGGTAAAGACCGTATTCGTTGAGCAGGAGCTTCTTGCGGAGGGCGAAGCCGCGCAGGCGGACGTTGTGCTCTTTCGAGCCGGTGAAATAGAGGAGCGCGGCGCCCCATGCGGACAGTGGGACCACCCGCAGATCGATCTGGAACCCACGCTCGACGATGACCGATGACTTCGTGTCCCCTGCGGCCAGGATCCGCTCGACGTTCGGGGCAGTTGTGAAGGCCGTCATGATCGGCGCGGCCTGGTCGCTCGCGACCAGGAGATCGATATCGCCGATCGTCTCCTTCCACCGCCGCAGGCTGCCGCACACCGAGATCTCGGTCACGTTCGCGGTCTCGCGCAGGTATGCGACCATGCGGTCCGCGGCGGTGCGGGCGAAGTTGATGAGCGATCGGCCGGTCCGCTGCCGCAGCGACGCGATCGACTTCAGGATGTTCTCCTCGGTCTTCGCCTGGATCTTCGGGATCGCCCGCAGACGACCGTCCTTGGCCGCGGCCTCGAGGTCGTCGATCGAGGTGATCTTCAGGTGCTGGTAGATGAGCCGGGCGGTGGCCGGCCCCACGCCCTTCACACGGAGGAGCGTGAGCAGGCCGTCGGGCACCGCGGCCGTCAGCTCCTCGTGGCGTTTCGCCTTCCCGCCCTGCAGATACTGAGCGATGGCCTCACCGACGGACGAGCCGACCTTCGGGATGGCCGCGAGGTGTCCGGCCTCATAGATGGTGCGGATCGGCTCGCGCAGATCGCGGATCTCGCGTGCCGCGGCGCGGTAGGTGACCGCGCGGAAGACGTTCTCGCCCTTCAGCTCCAGGAGGTCACCGATCTCGTCAAGCAGATCGGCGACACGGGCATTCTCTTCTGAGGCGTACTCGCGGGGCACGCCGGGATGCTAGCTAGCGCCGGGTGTGCGCGAGCTCCAGCATCGCGAACGCTTCATCGATCGAGCCGCGGGCGCGGAGGAGCTTGGAGTACTCGGACGCGGCGAGGGACAGATCGGCCCGGTCATCGATGGACGAGAGCAGCTCGATGGCCTGCTTGAAGGCGCGGTCCGCCTCGGCCGTCTCGCCGCGCGCCTCACTTGCGACCGCGACCACCCGGAGCGCATGGGCCCGCTGGATCTGATCGCCCACCGCTGCGAGCGCGCGTTCGGCCTGGCGCGCCACCCGCTTCGCCTCATTGGCGTCGCCATCGCTGAGAAGAACGCGCGCGCGGACGACCTGCGCGACCGCTCCCCAGTGTTCGTCGCCGACTTCCGCGGATCGGGCGATCGTGCGGTCGGCGAGGTCGCGCGCCTGCGAGACGTTCCCCTGCTGGAACTGGATCGACGCGAGCGACTGCCGGACGTGCAGCTCGAAGCCGGTGTCGGCGATCCGCTCGAAGAGATCCAACGCGCGCTCGTAGCTGGTGATCGCGGCGTCGAGATCTCCGGCGTCGTAGTGCGACACGGCGATGCCCATGAAGCCCTGCGCCGCGAGCTTCAGCTCGTTGGCCCGAGAGGCGGTGGCGAGCGCGCTCTCGTAGGACGCGATGGCCTTGGTAGTGCGCCCGAGCCGGCGATACGTCGTGCCAAGTGCGACCGCGACGCGCGCGCGGAGCCGCGGGTCGAGGATCTCGTAACGCTCGATGATGTCGCGCACGCTCTCGAACGCCTCGGTCGACGCGACGAGCTGGCCGGCGTCGCCGTACGCCAGGCCACGCACGTACAGGAGCCGCGCGACATCGAGCGGCTGCTTCGCGACGTCGACGAGCGCGAGCCCTTCGGTCACGCGATCGAATGCGTCTTCCCGGCGTCCCTGATTCAGCGCCGCGCTCGCGAGCAATCGAAGGAACGTCGCGCGCTCCGCCACATCCGTCGTGGCGGCAAGCCCGGCAACGGACTCCGCTTCGACGACCGGCCACTCGAGCCGCTCGGCGGCCGCTTCGGCGGCCAGACGGTGGAACGTGGCACGCTTCGTCGCCGCGAGCGGCTCGTCGCCGACGAAATAGTCCAACGGGCGCCCGAGCTTCGCGGCGATGTGCTGCAGCGAACGGATGGACGGTCGAACCAGCCCCGACTCGATCTGGCTGATGAACCCCTTCGTGAGCTCGTCGCCCGCAAGCTGCGCCTGGCTCAGCCCGGCCTCATGGCGTGCGGTCCGGACTCGCTCGCCAAGGGTCCGGCCGGCAGTCGAGACCGACGTCGTGCCGCCCGGGGTTGACCGCGTGGGTTCAGTCGCCATAATCACCATGCACGATACCGAACACCGGTGGGCGCCGACAACGGGGAGTGTGGTGGAGATGCGGGTGATCCGGTCAGCGTTGCTTGCGATCATCGCGGCGCTTGCGCTGGTCGCCGGCGTCGCGTCGACGGCGAACGCCGGCGATGGCACGGCGACCGTCGGTCCGACTGCCGTCGCGCATTCAGGTTGGATCACGACCTCGGCGGATCCGGGAGATCCAGGCCTGCCGCCGGACTGATCCGCGCGTTCCGATAGGCTCGTTACGTGCCCACGACGTCGACCGATCGCCGCCAGCTCATCGAGATCGACGGGAAGACGTTCCTGTTCCAGCACGGCTATCGGTTCGGGAAGGTCACCTACATCACCCGTCTCCCCCTCGGCCTAAGCCGCACCGTGTGGGCACCTGGCCACCTGGGTCCGGCCGAGGTCGAGGCGGTCGTCCGGGGGGACAACCCGTGGATGCTCGAGTGAAACGACAGCCGAGCGGAGCAGCTCTCTAACGCGCGCCGTCGTGCAGCGTGTGCGCGCGGCGTCGGTCGAGGTCGGCAGCGAGCACGCGGGGTCCATCGGTCACGGGCTCGTCGTTCTCCTTGGCGTCGGCGCGAGCGATACCGCGATCGACGGGGAACGGCTCGCCGCGAAGGTCGCGTCCCTCCGCATCTTCGACGACGGCAGTGGCAAGCTCCAGCACACCGTCGGGGACGCGAACGGCGGCGTGCTCGTGGTCCCCCAGTTCACGCTGTACGGCGACGTGCGCCGCGGCCGCCGCCCCGATTTCACGGCGGCCGCCCCACCGGAGATCGGACGCCGGCTGTACGACGCGTTCTGCGGCGTGCTGCGCGCGAACGGCCTCACCGTGTCGAGCGGCGTCTTCGGCGCGGCGATGCGCGTGCAGATCGAGGCCGACGGCCCGGTCACGATCGTCGCGTCGACGGATCGGTGGGCCGAGGGCGAGCTCTAGTTCGCCGTAGCGAGATCGAGCGCGGTCGCGAGCGTGAGCTTCGCGGCCTTGAGCCAGAGCCGGCGGTTCGAGACGTTCGCCGGCGTGTCGTTCACGGTGTGGAAGGTGTAGTTGCCGGGGAACGTAGCGTCGTTCTCGCCGTAGCGCTGCACAAGCGCGACCGCGGGCATGCCGGCGAGGCCGAACGGCGCGGCGTCGAGGATCGTGTTCCCGTCACCGGCGAACTGCGCATTGAGCGGCGCGATACCGATGGCGTAGCGATCGTTCGCCGCGGCGACCCTGTCACGAAGACCAGCCGATCCGTTCGTGTACCAGATGAGGTCGAGCCGGTCGGTGATCGGGTTGAACCCGACCATGTCGATGTTGATGACCGCGCTGTAAGGGTACGGCTTCGGAAGCGTCGTGACGTAGGCGCCGCTGCCTTTGAAGAAGAGCTCCTCGCCGTCGAAGAACGCGAGGACGATCCGGTGCGTCAGGCTCGCGCGATTCTGCGAGAGGATCCGCGCGTACTCGAGGAGCGCGGCGGTCCCGGTGCCGTTGTCGTCAGCACCGGGTGCGGCAGTGATGCCAGGGTTCCAGGTGGGCGAGCGGTTGGAGATGGAGTCGTAGTGCGCGCAGATCATGATCCAGCCCGGCGTCGGCGGCGCGTTCAACGGATCGATCGTGACGAGAAGGTTCTCGAGCGGGATGCCCTGGTACACGTTGCGGTACGACTCGACCTGCACGCCCATCGCCCCGAGCTGCTCCTTCAAGTACGCGAGCGCCTTCGCGTGACCCGGGTGATGCACGTCCCTCGACACGACGCTCGTGAGCGCCAGCAGATGGTCGTTGAGCTTGTTCATGTCGATCTGCTGGATGAGCGCCGCGACGCCTGGCGCGGTCGCTGTGGGCGCTGCCGTCGGGGTCGGCCGAGGCGATGTCACCGAGGCGGGCGTGGACGCGGTGGTCGGCGACAGCGTGCGAGACGGGTCCGTCGCCACGCAGGCCGCGAGCGTGAGACAGGTCTCACCGCCACCGCACGCGTCGGCGACGAGGGCCAGGAGCATTGCGAGAGCGAGGACTATCCGCACCCGTTGATTGAACGCGCAAGCAGGCGCAGCCGTCACGGCCGCGCCTGCCCTTCTGCCTAGTTCAGCGCTCCGACAGGCTCACTGCGCTTGGCGCGCTCCTTGGCCTTTGTGTCGGCGAACTCCTCGGTCCAGAACTGGATCGAGCCGTTCTCCGCGTCCACGAACACGGTGTCGCCTTCCTTGTACTCACCCGAGAGCACCTTCTGCGCGAGCGGGTCCAGGATGAGCTTCTGGATCGTGCGGCGGATCGGCCGCGCCCCGTAGACCGGGTCGTAGCCCTCCTTCGCGATGAGCGCTTTCGCCGCCGGCGTGAGCTCGAGCGTGATCTTCCGCTCTTCCAGCCGCTTCGCGAGCGCCTTGGTCTCGAGCTCGACGATCGCCTCGAGATGCTTCTCCACGAGGCCGTGGAAGATGACGATCTCGTCGACCCGGTTGAGGAACTCCGGCCGGAACTGCCCGCGCAGCGCGTCCATGACGTGCTTGCGCATGAGGTCCTCGTTCTTCCCCGCGAGCTCGCTGATGAACGTCGAGCCGACGTTGCTCGTCATGATGATCACGACGTTCTTGAAGTTGACCGTCCGGCCCTGCCCGTCGGTCAGGCGGCCGTCGTCGAGGATCTGCAGCAGCACGTTGAACACGTCGGGGTGGGCTTTTTCGATCTCATCGAGGAGGAGCACGGTGTACGGCCGGCGGCGCACCGCTTCGGTGAGCTGCCCGCCCTCGTCGTAACCAACGTAGCCGGGAGGCGCGCCGACGAGCCGCGACACCGTGTGCTTCTCCATGTACTCGCTCATGTCGAGGCGGACCATCGCCTTCTCGTCGTCGAAGAGGTACTCGGCGAGGGCCTTCCCGAGCAGCGTCTTGCCCACGCCGGTCGGGCCGAGGAACAGGAACGAGCCGAGCGGCCGGTTCGGGTCCTGCATGCCCGCGCGCGCGCGGCGCACCGCGTTCGCGACGGCCGTGACCGCCTCCTCTTGGCCGACGATCCGTTGGTGCAGCCGCTCCTCCATCTTGAGCAGCTTGCCGACCTCGCCTTCCAAGAGCTTCGTGACCGGGATGCCGGTCCACTTGCCCACGACCTCGGCGATGTCCTCGGGCGTCACCTCTTCGGTGACCATCTTGTGCCGCTGCTGGAGCTCGGCGAGCTTGGCCTCACCCTGAGCGACCTCTTTCTCGAGCTGCACGAGCGTGCCGTACTTGAGCTCAGCGGCCTTCGCGAAGTCCGCGGCCCGCTCGGCCTTCTCGATCTCGGCGCGCACCTCTTCGAGCCGCTGCTTCTTCTCTCGGATCTCGGTGAGCGCGGCCTTCTGCTTCTCCCAGTCGGCCCGCATGCCCTTGCTCGATTCCTTGAGGTCGGCGAGCTCCTTCTCGAGCTTGACGAGGCGCTCCTTGCTCGCGGCGTCGGACTCCTTCTTGAGCGCCTCGCGCTCGATCTCGAGCCGGCGGATGTTGCGCTCGACCTCATCGAGCTCGACGGGCATCGAGTCGATCTCCATCCGCAGCTTGGACGCGGCCTCGTCAACCAGGTCGATCGCCTTGTCCGGCAGGAACCGGTCGTTGATGTAGCGCGAGGAGAGCACGGCCGCGGCGACGAGCGCGCTGTCGAGGATCCGCACGCCATGGTGCACCTCGTAGCGCTCACGCAGACCGCGGAGGATCGAGATCGTGTCCTCGACGGTCGGCTCGCCCACATACACGGGCTGGAACCGGCGCTCGAGGGCCGCGTCCTTCTCGATGTGCTTGCGGTACTCATCGAGCGTCGTCGCGCCGATCGAGTGCAGCTCGCCGCGCGCGAGCATGGGCTTGAGCATGTTCGCGGCGTCCACGGCGCCCTCGGCCGCGCCGGCACCGACGATCGTGTGGAGCTCGTCGATGAACAGGATGATCTGGCCCTCGCTCGCCGCTATCTCCTTGAGGACGGCCTTGAGCCGCTCCTCGAACTCGCCGCGGTACTTCGCGCCGGCGAGCAGCGATCCGATGTCGAGCGCGAAGACACGCTTGTCCTTCAGGCCCTCGGGCACATCGCCACGGACGATCCGTTGGGCGAGGCCCTCCACGATCGCCGTCTTCCCGACCCCGGGCTCGCCGATGAGCACCGGATTGTTCTTCGTGCGGCGTGACAGCACCTGGATGACGCGCCGGATCTCCTCGTCCCGGCCGATGACCGGGTCGATCTTGTTCTTGCGCGCCAGGTCCGTGAGGTCGCGGCCGTACTTCTCGAGGCTCTGGTACTTGTTCTCCGGGTTCTGGTCGGTGACGCGCTGATTGCCGCGGATGTCGCGCAGCGCGTTCAGCACACGCTCGCGGGTCGCGCCGATGCGCTGCAGCGCCTGGCCGGCATAGCCCTGGTCCGCGGTCATCGCGAGGAGCAGATGCTCTGTCGAGACGTACTCATCGCCGAGCGCGCCGGCCTCCTTCTGGGCGTGCTGGAGCACGCGGCCGAGCCTCCCCGTCGCGGAGAGCTGCACGTTCCCTTGGACCTTCGGCTGGCGGAGGAGCTCCTGCTGGAGCGCGGCCAGCAGCTGCTGCGGCGAGCCGCCGAGGGCCTCGATGACGCTCGGCACGATGCCGCCCTGCTGCGCGAGCAGCGCCGCGAGAAGGTCCTCGACGTCGAGCTGGGCCCGACCGGCTTCCTGCGCAGCCTGCTGCGCCGCCACGAGGGCCTCTTGGGTCTTCTCGGTCATTTTCTTCGAATCGATCATGACTTCGTCATTCCTCTCTCAGGACTGGTGGACT
>JALYLX010000136.1 GCA_030773995.1 Chloroflexota bacterium | reverse complement strand
GGCCGCACCGAGACCGACGAGCTCACCATTCGCACGGTCATCGGAATCGGCGGGATCCTCGCGATCGCGTCCGTGATCCCGATCGTGTTCGTCCACCCGGCCGCCGTGGCCGTGGGCGCGCTCGACGCGCCGCACCGCCGCAGCCTGCTGCTGCGGTTCGTCGCGATCGAGATGGCGTTCGGGTTCGGCGCCGGGAGCTTCCTTCCGTTCGCGAACCTCTTCTTCGCCGATCGGTTCGGCCTGCCCATCGCCGGCGTCGGGCTCGCCATCGGTGCCCTGTCGCTCGCGGGGAGTGTCGGAGCGATCCTCAATGGTCGCCTCATCGTGCCGCGGCTGCCGCCACTGACGGCGATCGTCCTGCCGGTGTTCGCATCGCTCCCGTTCGCGCTCGTCGCCGCGGTCACCGGCCAGCCGCTCCTCGCGTGGGCCGCGCTCGCGCTTCGGGCGGCGCTCATGTACGGCTCGACCCCGAACTTCACCGCGCTCGAGCTGTCGTCGTTCGCGCCCGTCGAACGTGCGGGCGCCGTCGCGGTCTTCGCGATCAGCTGGAACGGGGCGTCCGCTGCCGGCGCCGCGCTGTCGGGCGTCGTTCGCGCGGATCTGGGCACCGGCGGGTACACCGCGAACCTCGCCACGCTCGTCGCGTCGTACCTCGTCGCCGCGACGCTTCTGCTCGTCTTCTTCCGGGCGCACGAGCCGCGCGGCGACGCGGCGGCGATGCTTCCGGCAGACTCGGCCCGATGACCACCACGGCGCGCGACGTCGTCCACGACGCTGTGACCGCGGGCGTGCTCGCCGCCAGCGACGCGCTCGGGTGGGGCGATGCCGCGCGCGCCGCGGCGGTCGAGATCGAGCGGCCCGCCGAGAAGACGCACGGCGACTACGCGGCGAACATCGCGATGCGACTCGCCAAGCCATTGAAGCGGCCCCCGCTCGAGATCGCGCAGGCCATCGCCGAGCGCGTCCCAACGCGTGACGCGATCGCGTCGGTGGCCGCAGCCCCACCCGGCTTCATCAACGTCCGGCTCGACCCCGCGTGGCTCGCGAGGCAGGTCGACGTCATCGTGAACGAAGGCGATCGCTTCGGACGCAACGAGGCGCTGAAAGGTCAGAAGATCCAGGTCGAATTCGTGTCCGCGAACCCGAGCGGGCCGGTGACCATCGCGAACGCGCGTGGCGGGCCCATCGGTGACGTGCTCGCGAACGTTCTGGCGTTCTCAGGGGCGACCGTGCAGCGTGAGTACTACATCAACGATGCCGGCACCCAGCAAGAAGTCTTCGGCCGCAGCGTGGCGGTGCGGTACCTCGAGCTCGGGGGCAAAACGGGGCTCACCATCCCGGACGACGGATACCCGGCCGACTACGTGGTCGAGATCGCGCGCGCGATCCGCGCGAAAGTGGGCGGCGCGTTCGACGACAAGACGCCCGAGGAGCTCGCCCCGCAGTTCGCCGGCGCGGCGATGGACGAGGTGATCGAGTGGCACAAGACGACGATGCGCAAGTTCCACATCACCTTCGACACGTTCTACCGCGAGACCGCGCTGATGGAGTCCGGCTACTTCATGAAGACGATCGAGGCGCTGCGCGAGGCCGGTCACATCGAGGAGCGTGACGGTGCGGTCTGGCTGAAGTCTCGGGAGCTCGGAGAGGATATCGACAGCGTCCTCATCCGCAGCACGGGCGTGCCCACGTACTTCGGCGTCGACGTCGCCTATCACCGTGAGGCGCTCGTCGATCGCGGGCTCGACAAGAAGATCGACGTGTGGGGTGCCAACACGCACGGCCACGCCCGCCGCATGAAGACCGCGATGGCGGCGCTCGGGCTCGAGGGCCGCTGGGGAGTCGTCCTCTACCAGTTCGTGCGGTTCCTGCACGAAGGCGCCCTGGTGAACATGGCGCGCCGGCGCGGCCAGTTCATTCGCCTCGACGACCTGATCGACACCGTCGGCGTCGACGCCGCGCGATGGTTCCTCCTGATGGCGAGTGCGGATCGCACGCTCGACTTCGATCTCGAGCTTGCGGTGCAGCAGTCGAACGACAACCCGGTCTATTACGTTCAGTACGCGCACGCGCGGATCGCGAGCATCTTCCGGACGGCGTCAGAACGGAGCCTGCGCTCCGAGGGCGCGGACGTCGCGCTCCTGGCGGACGAAGCCGAGCTCGACCTCGTGCGCCTCATGCTCCGCTTCCCCGAGCTCGTCGAGGAGATCCGCGACAAGCGCAACGTGCACCTGCTCACCGGATACGGACTCGAGCTCGCGGGCGCGTTCCACGCGTTCTACAAAGGCAACCGCGTCGTCGGCGAGGACGAGGCGAAGTCGAAGGCTCGGCTCCGCCTCGTCGAGGCGGTCGGCCTGACGCTCCGTCAGACGCTCGGACTGTTGGGGGTCAGCGCGCCCGAATCGATGTGACTACGGGCGGCGCGGCCGGAAGAGCGTGACTTCCCGCGTGCCGGGTGGCGGACGGAACCAGATGAGACCGTCGCCACTCGCAATGACACCGACGCTCACAGCCGGTGGGAGGCCGTTCACGGGCTGAAGATTCGCCGCGTCGAGTAGGCGCGCGTTCGGCTCCGTGAGCGAGCCGCAATACCAAGCGAAGTACCGGCTGCCCGCCGTGATCCTTGGGCAGTAGCTCCCGCCGGCATCAAAGGTGCGTTCCGTCCCGGTCGTCAGGTCCAAGGCGTGGATCGTCGCGTTGATCGGCGGCGTGCCCTTCGTCACCGGACCCGGGTCGTTCGTTGGCCACAGAGCCCACTTGCCGACGACGGCGGCGGAGTCCATCCCGGGTGCCCCAATGACGGCCGTGTTGCCAACGGCCGCACGAGCGACGATCGCGTCGGCACCCGTTGGGAGATCGCGGACATGGAGCTCGTCCTCGGTCTTGCCGCCAAGCACGTACACCAGCCGCGCGGCGTCGATGGCGAGCGGCGCGATCCATTCGGTCGAGGACCCGACGACGGTCTTGCGCGCCGGGTCGGACAGCGGCGCGAACGCGAGCTCACCACGCCACGTGCCATTCGCGCCCTCGATGAGGCGCGTCCATGCGACCCGGTCCGCGTCGAGGGCCAGCCCGAAGCCCGGCCGGCGCGGCGCACCGCCGCCCCCGCGGAACGTCGCGGAGCTCATCGCATAGCTGTCGATCGTCGACGCGACGCCGCTGACGAGATCGACCACCACGATCTTCACGGAGAATGCGCCCGCGCCCTGCGGCGGCTCGCGGTACTCGAACAGCCCGATCCGGCCCGAGGCGACCTGCATCTGCATGAACCGCGCGTCGGCCTGGTACACCGTCCGCCACGTGCTCGTCGCGGGCTCCGCGCGCTGCAGCGTGGAGTCATACGGCGCCGGCGCGTTCTTCGTGCTGTACGCGATGAGCGCGCTCTGGTCGGCGAAGAACTCATTCATGCTGTCATCAGCGGGCGTCGTGAATGTGCTGCCGGGCAGAGTCGACGCAGCGGGCGGGCCGCTTGCGGCCGCGGGCGTCGCGGACGGCACTGCGCCGGCCGGCGCGCACGCGGCGGTCAGGCAGATGGCGGCGAGCATTGTCCAAATGCGCATGCCGCAATGGTCCGCCGCGCGAATGGCGCGGTCGTCCTACTTAGCGCGAGCCCAAGTCCTACCCGCCAAGCGACCGCTGGCTCTCGCGAGGACGCGGCTAGCGGGTCGGGCTCGGCCGCGGGCTCCCGCTGGCCCCGGCGCCGCGACCACCGGGGAACTGTGTGCCACCCAGGATGTCGCCGAGGATGTTGGTGCCGCCGATCACGATGGTCTGCGCCGAGACGGTGCCGCTCGTCGTGTCCGGCGTGCCCGCGACCGTCACGGTGTCACCGACCTTCAGATCGGTGAGCTTCACGTCCGTCTCGACCGTCTTCACCACCCGCGTGCCGCTTCCAACGAGCACGAGCTGCGTGGTGGTCGTCGGGCTCGCGCCGTTCGCGCCGCCGGTACGGATCGAGATCGTGATCGAGTCGGTGTTCACCGCGAGGATCTGACCGTTGGTGATGCCGCGCTGCGCTGCGGCATTTCCAGCACCGCCGCTCGCACCGGACGCGCCGGCGCCGCCGCGGAACCCCGTCGTGCCCGTGGAGCCCGTCGCGCCGGTCGTCGCGGCCGGTGTGCGCGAGGAGCCGAACGCGAAGCCACCACCGAAGAGCGCGAGGGCCACGACGACCCCCACGGCGATCTGGACCGGACGCCGTGCAAGAACGTTCATCGTTGTTCTCCCTTACTGCGTAGCGTTAGCGAAGCAGCAAGAACAGCCGCGCAGCGGCTGGTCTTACTCGTAGCGAAGTGCCTGGATCGGATGCAGGCGCGCCGCCCGCATCGCGGGGTAGAGACCGAAGACCACGCCGATCGCGACCGACACGCCCACGGCGATCGCGACGGTGCCCGCCGTGATCGCGATGGGGATGTTCGCCGCGGCCGGGATCTGATGGACGACGACCGTGATACCCCAGCCGACGAGGATCCCGAGGATGCCGCCGATGCCGGTGAGCCCGATCGCCTCGATGAGGAACTGCGTCAGGATGTCGCGCCGCCGCGCGCCGACGGCCTTGCGGATGCCGATCTCGCGGGTCCGCTCATTCACTGAGACCAGCATGATGTTCATGATCCCGATGCCGCCGACGAGCAGCGAGATGCCGCCGATCGCGGCGAGCAGGATCGTGAAGGTCCCGGTGACCTGGTTGAGCGCGGCGAGCGTGTCGTTCTGGTTCGTCACGGTGAAGTCCGCGCTGGCGGGATCGGCGATCTTGTGTCGCTGCAACAGCACATCGGTCACGTCCGCGGTCGTGTTCGCCATCTGATCGCTGCTCGCGGCCTTCACGACGATCGAGTTCACCGAGTTCGTCCGGCCGGTGAGCACGCGCTGCGCGGTCGTCGTTGGCACGAGGATCTGGTCGTCACGCGAGAAGCCGAACGTCGTACCTTTCGTCTCGAGCATCCCGACGACCTTGAAGTTCACGATCCGCGCGCGCTGGGCGCCGCCGGCTCCGCCACCGCCGCCGAAGACCTGCCGCAGCTGGATGGTCTGGCCCGTCGGGTCGACCCCATCGCCGAAGAGGTTCGCCGCGGTCGTGGTCCCGATCACGGCGACCTGGGCGTACACGCGGACGTCGTCGTCGGTGAAGAACTCGCCGGTCGCGAGCCCCCAGTCGCGGACCTGCGGGTAGCCCGTGGTGACCCCGACGACGTTCGAGTTCCAGTTTTGCCCTACCGCCGTGACCTGCCAGCGCCCGGCGCTCTGCTCCGCCTCGACTGCGCCGATGGTCGCTCCCAGCTGTGCCTGGATGGCGTTCATGTCGTCGAGCGTGAGGTTCGCGCTCTGGACGCCCGCGCCGCGAAGACCGGTATCGCTGTTCTGATTGCCGGGCGTGACCGTCACGAGGTTCGAGCCGAGCGACAGCACCTGCTGCTGCACCTGGATCGAGGCGCCGTTCCCGACGGCGACCATCGCGATCACCGACGCGACGCCGATGATGACGCCAAGCATCGTCAGCGACGAGCGCAGCTTGTTGACGATGATCGACTGCAGCGCCGAGCGGAACGAGTCGAACAGCTTCATCGCGCCGCCGCCGGCACGTGCGTGACCGTCCCGAGGTGCATGTCGACGGACGGGCCCTCGCCGGCCTTGCGAAGCTCGTCCTCGGCGCGACGCGGCTGGGGCACGAGCTCGTCACCAGAGACCTTACCGTCGCGCATCCGAACGATCCGCTTGCAGTGCTCGGCGACGTCTGGCTCGTGCGTCACCATCACGAGCGTCTTGCCCTGATCGTTCAGGCGCTGGAAGATCGCGAGGATCTCGGCGGTGGAGCGCGAGTCGAGGTTCCCGGTCGGCTCGTCGGCGAGGATGATCGACGGATCGTTGAGCAGCGCACGCGCGATCGCGACCCGCTGCTGCTGCCCACCGCTCAGCTCGGTCGGTTTGTGGTGCATCCGGTCGCCGAGGCCCACCTCGGCCAGGGCGTTCTTCGCCCGCTGGGTCCGTCCGCGCGCGCTCCCGCCGTACACGAGCGGCAGCTCGACGTTCTCGATCGCGTTGAGGCGGGGGAGCAGGTTGAACGTCTGGAAGACGAAGCCGATGTGCTTGTTGCGGATCGCGGCGAGCTGGTCGTCGTTGAGCTGGCGGACCTGCTCGCCGGCGAGCATGTAGCTCCCGCTGTCCGGGACATCGAGGCAGCCGAGGACGTTCATCATCGTCGACTTGCCCGAGCCCGACGGGCCCATGAGCGCGACGAACTCGCCCGGAGACACATCGAGGTCGGCACCCCGCAGCGCCTGGACGATGTTGTCCTTCCCCATGCGGTACGTCTTCGTGACCGCGCGGAGCACGATCACCGGAGCGCTCGGGACCGCCGCGTAGGAGCTCATCGCCCGGGCACGGGCGCGCCGCCGCCACCACCGATCTGGATACCGCGGTTCGCGCCGCTGCTCGCAGCCGCGCGCGGCTGCGGCAGGACGACGACGTCGCCCTCCTGCACGCCGGTGAGGACCTCGGTGACGGTGTCGTTGCTGAGGCCGAAGGTCACGTCGGTGTCGACCTGCTGCCCGTCCTTCATGACGGTGAGGTAGCGCCGCCCGTTCGCAGTCTTCACCGCGAGATTCGGCACGGTGAGCGCGTTCTGGCTGCTTGCGATGATGACGTTCGCGGTGCCGCTCATCCCGGGCTTCACCGACTGGCTTGGCAGATCGATCGTGACGTCGACGCCGTACACCGGCACGCCCTGGGCGATCGTCGCGACCGGATCGAGCGAGGTGACCTTCCCGGTCATCTTCGCGGTCCCGATCGCGTCCACGGTGATGGTGGCCACCTGCCCGAGCTTGAGCTTCACCACGTCGGCTTCTCCGATCGTGCCGTGCAGGGCCATCGAGCCGGTATTCGCGATGACGATGAATCCCGTGGTGCTCGCGCTGCTCACGTTCTCGCCCGGTAGCGCGCTGATGGTCGTGACGACACCGGCGACGGTCGCTTTGATGACCGCGTTGTCGAGGTTCGACTGCGCCGTCGCGAGCGCGGTCTCGGCGTTGTTGAGCGAGTTCTGGGCACTCTGGACATTCGACGGCTGGTTGTTCAGCGACGTCTGCGCGCTCTGGAGGCTCTGGGCCGCGCGCAGCTGCGCCGCGGCGACGTTCTGGACGGCGGTCACGTACCCGCCGGAGATCGCGTCGCTGATCGTCGTGAGCGACGTACCGACCTGGGTGATCTTGGTCTTGGCGTAGCTCGCCGCCTGGCTTTCACCGGTGAGCGTCACCAGCAGCGCGGCGACGTCGGCGCGGGCCGCGTCCAGGGTGGTATCGACCTTCGCGTTGATCGTGTTCAGCGAGGTCTGCGCCGAAGTCGCTGACGACTGCGCGCTCGAGAGCTGCCCGTTCGGCGCGTCGATGGCTGTCGTCAGCCGGCTGGACGCGCCGCTGTACGCGACCTGCGCGGTGGTGAGCTGCTGGCTGGCCGCCGCCGGATCGGCGTTCGCCGCGATCGCGGCGTCGAAAGCGCTCACGGCATTCAGGATCTGATTCGCCGCACCGATGTAGTCGCCCTCCGCGGACGCGTAGACCCCCACCACGTAGCTCTGGGCGTTGCCGAGCGTGGCACTGGCCTGGTTCATGGACGTCTGCGCGGCCTTGTTGTCGCTGAGCTGGTTGGCGAACGCGAGGTCGTTCTGGATCTTCGCCACCTGCTGTTGGGCCACGCTGATCTGCGACACGTACGTCGCCAGGTCGTTGATGAGCGAGCCGTAGAGGCTCGAGAAGGTGCCCTTCGCGGTGGCGTAATTCGACTTGAGCTTCGTCAGCGCGGACTGCGCCGTCGCGATGTCGCTGGCCGTCGACTGCTGCGTCTGGGAGTACGAGCTTTGGGCGTCACTGACCCCGGACAGCGCCTTGTCGTAGTTCGTCTGGGCCGCCGCGACGTTGTTCTGTGCGGTCGTGAGGGCCGCCTGGAGGTCGGTCGTGTCGAGCTTCGCGAGCGGCTGTCCGGCCGTCACCTGCTGGCCGACCGAGACGAACAGCTGGGCGACCTTCGCGTTCGTGGCGGGGTTCAGCTTCACGGTGCCGGCCGAGCTCACCGAGCCCGATACGGCGACGCCCTGGGTGACGGCACCTCGGGCGACCTGCGCGGTACGCGTCTCCGCGGCCGCCGGCGCGTTGCTGCACGCGGCGGCGAACACGACCGCCATGCCGGCGGCGGCGACGCTTCTCACGATCGACATTGACCCTCTTCCCTTCTCCACAAAGGACCCGATCCGAGCTAGCTGGTAGGCGCGGCCGCGGCCGGACCGTGCCCGAGCCGGGCGACGACGACCGCGCCGAGCGCGTACGCGATGACCGCCACTGCGACGATCCCGCCGACCGCGGGCAGCTGCATGAGGATGTACAGGATCGTCGCGCCGATGAGCGCGACGAGCGGACCGGGGATGCCTCCGGCCCAGCGGGTCATCGCCCGCATCCCGAAGATCGTGTCGCCGAGCTTCCACGAGGCGGCGGCGAAGCCGATGAGCGTGGCGAGCAGGAACGCGGCGGCGAAGACCGCCATGGTCATGAGCCCGACCTGCAGACCGAACTGGATGCCGGCTGGTGCCTCGCGGAAGCCGGCCGCCAGCGCCCCGACGAGCACGACGCCACCGAGGAATGTCGCCGAGGCGAGCAGGAGCAGGACCGCGAGACCGGTGCCGAGGACGCGGAGCTGATCGCGCCATCCGCCGCGAGCGGCGCGATACGCGCCGAGCACCTGATCGCGGCCCAGCACGAGGACAGCGGAGACGCCGATCACGACCAGCAGGTACCCCGCCGCATCGCGGGCCGTCTCCGATACGCCGCGCTGGAACGGCACGACGGCGCGAAGCGGGAGCGGCACGTCGTTCGAGCCGATGGCGGTGCGCACGGGTTGCACGACGCGCCCGCCGAAGTTCACGAAGAAGAAGCGCGACCGGCCGGACTCATCCGCGCCCGCGGCCATCGAGCCGACGAGGAGGATCGTCGCGATGGCCATCGCAGCGACGATCGCGCCAAGCGCGAAGACGGTGTCGCGTCCGGTCATCGGGCCGTCATCCGATGCTGTTCGCTGCCCCGGAGCATCGCGTGTGCCGCGACGGCGCTGCCGATGCCGACGAGCGCGAGCGAGATGACCACGAGCCCGTCGACGACGATGTCGGCGCCGCTCGTCTGATCCAGTCCCTGCGCCGCGACGAGAATGGCGCTGATCGAGGCCCCGAGCTCGGCGCCATGCGCGGTAAGGCCCCAGACGAGGTAGGCGAGGCTCGGCAGCGCGAGCACCGCAGCGAAGACCCATTCCCAACGCGTGGCCGGGCCATCGCTCCGGACGCGGCGCATGACCGCGTCGCGAAAGCCGATCGGCGGCGATGCAGGCTTCGCGGCGCTCAGCAGCTGATGGATCTCGAGCTCGTCGCGGTCCAGATCGTTCATGACCGTTTCCCTCTCCGTTCGGCCAGCTTTGCCTTGAGCGCGGCGCGCGCGCGGTGGAGGTGCGTTTTCACGGTGCCGAGAGGGATCCCGAGGGCGTCGGCGACCTCTTGATAGGAGAGCTGCTGCATGTGCCTCAGTGTGAGCGCCGCCCGATAGGCTGGCGGTAGCAGGGCCATGGCGTCCAGCACTTCTTGCACGTCCTCTTTGCGGACCGCCGACAGCTCGGGACCGGACTCTGGGGGCTCGGGGTCCTCCGGCAGCTCCTCGACGGTGATCTCACGGCCGCGTCCGCGCTGAATGAAGTTCAGGCTCGCGTTCGTCGTGATCCGAAACAGCCACGGGCCGAATGGGTACACCGGGTCGTACTGGTGCAGCGCGCGGTACGCGCGGATGAACGCGTCCTGGGCGCAATCGCGCGCCGCGTCAGGGTCGCGCGTGATGCGCAGCGCGATGTTGTACACCCGCCCTCCATAGCGTTCGACCAGAGCCTCGTACGCGTCCGCGTCACCGGACAAGCACCGCTGCACGATCTCCTGGTCCGTCCGTGTCAGCGCAGGCCTCCCGGCCGGCAGCTGGTGCGGTCAACATTGGGTACCCGGACCGCCGCTGCCATGTTTCGGCGTATTCTCAACTCCTCCATGGACTTGACCTGGCTCGGTCACGCGTGCTTCCGGCTGCGTGGCCGCGAAGGTGTCGTCCTGACCGATCCACCCGACCCCCGATCCGGCGCCGCCATCCCCAAGACCGCCGCCGACGTGGTGACGATCTCCAACGACGATCCTCGCCACAACAGCCTGCGCTCGGTCGGTGGCGAGCCGGTCGTGCTCCGGGGACCGGGCGAATACGAGGTGAAAGAGATCCTCGTGACCGGGATCGGCACGTTCCGCGACGACGAGAAAGGGGCGAAGCGGGGCCGGAACACGATCTACGCGATCCGGCTTGACGACCTGGTCATCTGCCACCTCGGCGGCCTCGGTCACGTCCTGCCGACCGCCGATCTCGAGAAGCTCGGGGACATCGACGTCGCGCTCGTGCCGATCGGCGGCGCCGACGCCGACCTCACGGCGCCGAAGGCGGCGGAGGTCATCCATCAGCTCGAGCCCAAGGTGGTCGTGCCCATGTCCTACGACCCCGACAGCAGCAAGAAGGACAGCCCGTTCGAGCGGCTGCTCCATGAGCTCGGGGTGAAGGACGTGACGCCGACGTCGAAGCTGTCGCTGTCGCGCAGCTCACTGCCCGAGAACGTCCAGGTGGTGGCTCTGGACTCGCGCGCCCGATAGTGGCAGGCTCCTCTCGCGTAGGAGGGAAGGCATGACCGCGGACAGAGCTGTCTATCGCGCGTTCCAGTTCGGCCTCGGCATCTTCGGTCTCACGGCGCTGCTCGGGCTCGCGAACGCGACCCGGATCTTCGGCGCGCTCTCGCAGGACACCTTGCTGACGCACCTGCATTCCGGAACGCTGGGCTGGATCACGATGGGCGTGATCGGCGTCACGATCTGGCTGTTCGCGGGCACCGGCGGATCACTGTCCCGCAACGTCGGTCTCTCGGGGCTCGCGACGGCGCTCTACGTGCTCGCGTTCTGGTCGGGGAACTTCCCTGCACGCGCGATCTTCGGCACCCTCGAGCTCATCGTCATCGTGTACTGGTGGTGGTGGGCGGTGAGCCAGGCGCGCGCCGAGGGCTTCGGGCGCATCGACGTGCCGAAGCTCTCGCTCGTGCTCGGCCTGACGATCCTCACGATCGGCGCCATCATCGGCGTCACGATCCAGCTGTTCCTTGCGCTGGGCCTCACCCTGCCGACGTCACCCGAGCTCATCGGCACGCACGCGTCCGCGCAGATCGGTGGCTACCTCGTCCTCGTTTCAGCCGGCATCGCCGAATGGCGGCTGTCCGGCCCCGGCCGGCGCACGCGCGCCGGGCTTGCCCAGACGTGGGCGCTGTTCCTCGGCGGGCTCCTGCTCGCGATCGGCGTCGGGATGAACATCGCGCCGCTCCAGGGCATCGCCACGCTGTTCCAGGTCATCGGCATCGTCATCATCGCCGTCCGCTTCGGTCTGAAAGCGTTGACCGCACCGTGGGGCGAAGCGAGCGGGACGCGCCACATCGCGATCGCGGTCCCGTTCCTGGTGCTCGGGTTGATCCTCGAGATCGTGTTCCTTGCGACGATCATCCAGGCCCAGGGCGATTTCACCAAAATCTCGCTCGGCATGATCCACGCGCTCGATCACACGTTCTTCATCGGGGTCATGACCAACGTGCTGTTCGGCATGATCCTCGTCGCGACGGCGGCGCTGGGCGCGGCGCGGGTCTGGCCGTGGGCCGACCAGCTGATCTTCTGGGGCCTCAACCTCGGGGCCGCGTCATTCATCGCCGTGCTGCTCACGGTGGGCTCCGGCTACAACGCCGGGCCGTTCCAGCACCCGGTCGCGTACACCGCGTCGCTCATGGGTCTGTCGGCGTTGCTCGGCATCGCCACGCTCCAACAGCGTCTCGGCGCCGCACGGCGCGGTACCCAGATGGTGGCCGCGCCGGCCTAGAGAGGGGCGCACCAATCGTGCGGCCAGGACCGGCTTGGCCGGCCCTGGCCGGGCCCCATTCAAGAGACCGGCCTGCCGGCCCTGGCCGAGCCCCATGCAACGGCCCGGTATACTTTTCCTAACGTCGTGTCGGGCGGACACGGCGACTTTTTCTGTACGGATGGTCTTTGAAGCCGTGTACGCAGTCGTCCGGAGCGGCGGGAAGCAATATCGGGTCGAAGAGGGAGCGCTCCTCACCGTGGCCACTCTCGAGGGTGAGCCAGGGAAGGAAATCACCTTTGGCGACGTTCTGCTGTTGGCGGACGGCGACACCGTGAAGGACGCGGCGAAGGCCAAGGTCACTGGCGAGATCGTGGGTCACGGCAAGGGCGAGAAGATCGTGGTCTTCCGTTACAAGAACAAGACCCGGTCGCGCAAGCGCACCGGTCACCGGACCAAGACGACGACCGTCCGCATCACGAAGATCGAGGCATAAGGGAATGGCACACAAAAAAGGCGCGGGCTCGACCCGCAACGGCCGCGATTCCGCCGGGCAGCGGCTCGGTGTGAAGGAGTGGGCCGGTGCCAACGTCGACGCCGGCGCGGTCCTGGTCCGCCAGCGCGGCACGAGGCTGATCGCCGGCGAGAACGTCGGCGTCGGCAAGGACCACACCCTGTTCGCGCTCGTCGCGGGCACGGTCAAGTACAGCCCCGCACGGGACGACCGCCGCAAGGTGAACGTCCTCCCCAACGCCAGCTAAGGAGACCCAGCAATGAAAGCGAAGATCCACCCCCAGTACATCGAGGCCACGGTCACGTGCGCCTGCGGCAATCACTTCAAGACCGTGAGCACGAAGCCTGAGCTCCACGTCGAGGTCTGTGCGAAGTGCCACCCGTTCTTCACCGGCAAGCAACACCTCCTCGACGTCCAGGGCCGCGTCGAGCGCTTCAACAAGCGATACGGCCAGCAGAAAGCGGAGCAGCCGGCCGCTTCCGAGGCCGCTCCGACGCGTTAGCGCCCGCCTGACCTCCGGTCACCACCAGGGTGGCCTCGAGGTCGTCGTCGGGAGCATGTTCAGCGGAAAGAGCGAAGAGCTCATCCGCCGCGTGAAGCGTGCGGTCATCGCCCGCCGAACTGTCCAGGTCTTCAAGCCCAGCATCGACGATCGGTTCGGCAGCGAGCTCGTCCGCTCGCACGACGGCGACTCGTTCGTCGCCTGTCCGGTGCGCTCCAGTGCGGAGATCCTCGCGCTGCTCTCGCCGGAGACGAGCGTCGTCGGCATCGATGAAGTCCAGTTCTTCGATCCCCAGATCGTCGCCGTGGTGCGTGCCCTCGTGGCGGACGGCCGCCGCGTCATCTGCGCCGGCCTCGACCTGGACTTCCGCGGCGAGCCGTTCGGTCCGGTCCCGACGCTGCTCGCCCTGGCCGAACGCGTCGACAAGCTGGAGGCGATCTGCGTCGTGTGCGGCGAGTCCGCGACCCGCACGCAGCGCATCGTCAACGGCGTGCCCGCCGACTACGACGACCCGATCATCGTCATCGGAGCGCAGGAGGCCTACGAGGCGCGGTGCCGGACGTGCCACACCGTCCCGCGGCGCGCGAAGATCCAGGCATGAGCGCGAGCCTGAAGCCGACCACCTATGGCGGGCAGGCCGTCATCGAAGGCGTGATGATCCGCGGCCGGCGCACGATCGCGCTCGCCTGCCGCAAGCCGGATGGTGGCATCTACCGCTACCGCGAGGCGCTCGACTCTCCGTTGCTCACGTCCAAGGTCGCGCGCGCGCCATTCATCCGCGGCGTGTTCGTGCTCTGGGAATCGCTGCGCTACGGGATGCGGATGCTCATGCGCTCGGCCGATGTGCAGCTCGCGGCGGACGAGCAGCGGCTCACGGGCGGCGGCGGCTCGGCATTCATGGCCGGCGGGCTGCTCGTCGCGCTCGTCCTGTTCATCGGGATCCCGTATGTCGCGACGGGCTTCCTTCGCGCGGCCATCCCGTCGACCCTCTGGCTGAACATCGCCGAGGGGTTGCTTCGCCTCGCGCTCCTCCTCGGCTACCTGGTCGCGATCTCGTTCCTGCCGGATATCCGGCGGGTCTTCGCGTATCACGGAGCGGAGCACATGACGATCCACGCGTTCGAACACGGCGACCCGCTCGATCCGCGGCACGTCGCGCCATATCCCACCGCGCATCCGCGGTGTGGGACCGCGTTCCTGTTGTTCGTTGTGGTCATCGCGATCGCCGTCTTCGCGTTCGTGCCTCGGGTGAACCTCATCGTCGATCTTCTGGTGCGCCTCGTCCTGGTGATCCCGGTCGCCTCGATCTCGTACGAGGTGCTGCGCCTGGGCGCGGGACACGAGGACAATCCACTCATGCGGCTCGCTGTCGCGCCAGGTCTGCTCCTGCAGGCGATCACCACCCGGCGGCCGGACGATCCGATGATCGAGGTCGCGATCGCGTCGCTCGAGGAAGCGCTCGCGGGAGACGCGGCGGCATGACCGAGCTGTCGGCGAAGCTCCGCGGACGCCTCTCTCAGATCGAAGAACGGCACGACGAGCTCGGGCGGTCCATGAGCGATCCAAGCGTTACCGGGGACCGCGACACGCTGCGGTCCGTCGGGCAGGAGTACGCGCAGCTCGAGGCGATCGTCGACACCATCCGCCGGCTGCGCGACGCCGAGCAGCGGGTCGCCGACGCGCGCGAGCTGCAGCAGGGTGACGACGCCGACCTCCGCGATCTCGCGCACGAGGAGGAGGGCACCGCGTCGCTCGAGGTCGACCGGCTCACCGAGAAGCTGCGGACGCAGCTCATCCCGCGCGATCCGCTCGACGACAAGAACGTGATCGTCGAGATCCGGGCCGGCGAAGGCGGGGAAGAGGCCGCACTCTTCGCCGGCGAGCTGTACAAGATGTACCTCCGTTACGCCGAGCGCCATCGCTGGAAGGCCGAGGAGCTGTCGGCGAGCCGCTCGGAGAAGGGCGGCTACAAGGAAGTGATCTTCCGGATCGCCGGGCAGGGCGCGTACAGCCGGCTGAAGTTCGAGTCCGGCGTCCACCGCGTGCAGCGCGTGCCGGCGACCGAGGCGCAGGGCCGGATCCACACCTCGACCGCGACCGTCGCGGTGCTGCCCGAAGCGGAGGAGGTCGACATCCAGATCAACGACGACGATCTGAAGATCGATGTCTACCGCGCCGGCGGCAAGGGCGGCCAGGGCGTGAACACGACCGACTCCGCCGTGCGGATCACGCATCTCCCCACCGGCGAGGTCGTGATCCAGCAGGACGAACGCTCGCAGCTGAAGAACAAGGCCAAGGCGATGACGGTCCTCCGCGCGCGGCTGTTCGCCCGCGCCCAGGAGGAAAAGGACGCCAAGGCCGGCGCGCTGCGCAACGCGCAGATCGGGCGTGGCGAGCGGTCCGAGAAGATGCGGACATACAACTTCCCGCAGGACCGGCTGACCGACAAGCGCCTCGGGCACAACCTCTCGAACCTGCCGCGCCGTATGGACGGCGAGCTCGACGATCTCGTCGAGGCCCTCATGCAGGCGGACGAGGCCGATCGGCTTGCGTCCCTCGAGGCGGATGAAGCGTGAGCGCGTGCGCGAGAATGTGCTGATGAAGACTGACGACCTCCACTACGACGAGGACACCGCGTTCACCCTTGCCGACGACGCGGCGACGATCTCCGCGATCGTGCGGCGCACGCCCGACGAGCGCCTCCGCGCGGTGAAGTTCGGGGACTGGACGGCGAAGGAGGTCATCGGCCACATTGCCGATACGGCCGAGGTCTTCGCCGAGCGTGTGCGCCGGTGCGCGGCGGAGGACCGGCCGGCGCTGGCGATCTTCGATCAGGACGCCGTTCACGCCGAGCGGCACAACAACGATGCCGATCCGATGAGCCTGTCGAAGCGCATCCAGGTCGCGCACTCCGAGATCGTTCAGCTGCTCCAGCGGCCTGGTGTTCGGGACCGAATCGGCGTGCACGCCGAGCGCGGGCCGGTGACCGCCGGCTGGATCGGCGCCCATCAGTCGCGCCACTCGCACGAGCACGTGACCGAGCTGCAGCCGCACTTCCCGCCGCGCTAGACCGCCAGGCGCTCCACCATCGCGAGGAGTTCATCCATCTGGAACGGCTTCGTGAGCACGCCGTTCGCCTCGTTCGCCAGCGCTCGGTCGGCCATCGCGGCCCCGTGCGCCGTCAGGACGAGGACGGGCGCACGCGTCCGCGAACGGGCCTCGCGCACGGTGCGGATCGCCGTCGCGCTGTCGTAGCCATTCCGGCCGAGTAGATCTGTGATCACCAGCGACGGTCCGGCGCCATCCGGCACTGAATCGGCCGTGTGGCAGACGGTTACCGCGTACGACTCATCGAGCATCATCCGGATCGTTTCGGCGATCGCCAGATCGTCCTCCACCACAACTACCGACTTCACTGGCTCCTCCCCTGCGCTTCGCTCCGTCCATGAGACCGGGAGTACGGTTGGTCGGCCAGATACGGCTTGCCGTATGCGCGACAGCGAGGGGCGTGTCATGGCGGGGGAAGGGACCGTTCCGGGCCTCACCGAGCGGCAGCTCGAGGTGATCCGGTTGGTCGCTCGCGGGCTCGCGAACAAGCAGATCGCCTCGGTCCTATCGATCAGCGAGCGGGCCGTCGAGGCGACGCTCACCCGCGTGTACGAGCGGCTTGACGTCGCGAGCCGGAGTGGGCTCATCGCCCTCGCCCTGTCGGAGGCCGGGTTCGGCCTCGCCGTCGCGCGACGTACGCACCACCCGTCCGAGGTCGGCGCGCTCGGCGCGCCCCGCTCGCTCGAGGACGAAGCCCGCGCGTACGAGAATGCCCCGTTCATGGTCGCCGTGAGTCAGGGCCCCGAGCATCGGTACACGTTCGTGAACCGCGTCGCTGCGGAGGTCGCCGGTCGCGCCGTGGAGAGCCTCGTCGGGCGCGCGGTCCGGGAGATCTATCCGGATCTCGACCCGAGCTTCGGCGCCGCGCTCGACGAGGCGTACCGGACGGGTCGGCCCTGGTCGAGCGGCGTGCCGGCGTCGGTCCGCTGGACCCACGAGGATGGCTCGGAGCGTGACGGTCGCGTGAACCTCATCTTCCAGCCGCTGCGTGACGGCACCGGTGCCGTCGTCGGCCTGTTGCACATCGGAGCGGAAGAAGGCTCCGGACCGAGGGCGTAGTGAGGTCGGTCGATCTAGCCGTCGACGAGGCCGAGGACGCGCTCGAGGCCGTGGGGCTGGCCGGGTTCCGTGCGCGGCAGGAGCAGCACGAGGCACCCGGCCGCCACGGCACCGCCGTCCACGGCGTGATCGCCCACGACCAGCGTTTCGCTCGGCGCGGTGCCGATGGCCTTGCACGCCGCGAGGAAGATGCGCACGTCAGGCTTCTCGATCCGGTGCTCGTACGAGTGCGTGTATCCATCGACGAGATCCGCCCAGCCGTGCGCTTCGAAGACCGGGCGCAGATCCTCGGCGACGTTGCTCACGACGCCGATCCGCAGCCCGCGCTTGCGGAGCTCACGGAGCACCGGCTCCGTGTCGGGGTAGGGCAGCCACTTCGTGTGGTCCATGACCCGCTGGTAGAGGAGCGTCGAGAGCCCGGGCTGATGGACGTTGGCTTGCTCGAACAGCGCCGTCCAACCGGAGCGATGCGCTTCAGGTGAGAGGTCGCGCTGTACCGCGAGCGCCTCCGGCGTCTTCGAGTCCCGCCAGATCTTGTCCCACAGCTCGCGCGCGACCTGCGGCGCGACGCCGGCCTCGGCGATCACGGCCGCGCCGTCGGGGCTGTGGAACAGCGTGTCGCCGAAGTCGAAACAGACCCCCCTGATCTTTTTCACGGCGCGCTTCAGGTGAGCTCCACGGTCTCGCGCCACTGCGGCACCTTTGTCGCAAAGCCGAGCGCCTTCACCTTCGGCTCGAACGCGGCCTGTGCCGCCGGATCGCCGTGCACGATGAACGTCAGCTTCGGGGCGACGCTGAAGTTGCGCAGCCAGGCCAGCAGCTCCGGCTCATCGGCGTGGGCCGAGAAGCCGCTGATCGAGCGGACCTGACAGGCCACATCGAGGGTCTGCCCGTCGATGCGCACCTGCTTCGCGCCCTGCTGCAGCTCCGCACCGAGCGTGCCCTCGCCCTGATAGCCCACGAACAGCAGCGTCATCGCGGCATCGCCGATGAGGGCCTTCGTGTGCTGGACGATGCGTCCGCCGGTGATCATCCCGTTCGACGCGACGACCATGTACGGCCGCACCCCACGCTCGTCGAGCGCCTGCGACGCGTTCGCGTCCTGCACGATCACCGCGCCCGGATAGTCCAGCGGTGCCTCGGCTTGCGCGAGGAGCGCGCGCGTGTCGTCGTCGAAGTAATCGGCGTACTTGCGGTAGATCTCGGTCGCGCCGCTGGCCATCGGGGAGTCGAGGTACAGGGGCAGGTGTGGGATCGTGCCGGCAGCGAGCAGCCGGTCGAGCTCGTACACGATCTCCTGGGTCCGGCCGATCGCGAACGACGGCATGAGCAGGACGCCCTTCGCGCCGTCCGTCGCGGTCACCGCATCGCCCAGCAGCTTGATCGCCTCCTCCTGCGGCTCGTGGGTCCGCCCGCCGTACGTCGATTCGACGAGGAGGTAATCACCATCGCGGACCGGTGTCGGGTCGCGGACGATCGGGGTATTCGGCCGGCCGAGGTCGCCGCTGAACACGATCGTCCGATCGCCACTGCTGTCACGGGCGTGGACGCGAATGATCGCGGAGCCGAGGATGTGGCCCGCGTCGAGGTACGTCGCCGTCACGCCAGGCGCGATCTTCGTCTCGGCGCCGTATTCGATCCCCTTGCACTGATCGAGTGCCTTCGTCGCGTCCGTCGTCGTGTACAGCGGCTCGCGGAGATACGTGAGCGCCTCCGGTGTCGCGTTGCGC
>JALYLX010000135.1 GCA_030773995.1 Chloroflexota bacterium | reverse complement strand
TGCCGCGCGACGGGCGGCGGCGCGGGCGCGGTCCGCGTTGCGGCGGGAACCGCCGCGGTCTTGCCTTCGGCACTTACATCCTCCTTTTCAACCCTGAACGCTGCGCCGGCTTCGCCACGCTACGCGTCAGGAGCCCCTGCCCCTGCACGTTCGGGGGCCCTGCGGCTTCGGTCGGGCGAAGCCCTCCCTCGCCGATTCTCTTTTCCGCTCCGGCAGCGAGCTCGTCCCGCAGCCGCCGCCTCGTCGCCTCGTCGATCGTCACCTCAAGGGCCGGTCCGAGCGAGCCTTCGTCGATGCCGCGCTCGAGGCACGCATCATCGGAGCACAAGTACGCTCCCCGCCCCGGTGCCTTGCCCCGAAGATCCACCGAGAGCCCGCCGTCCGCGTCTCGGACGACCCGGATGAGCTCGCGCTTCGCCTTGACCTGCCGGCACGCGACGCAGGTCCGTTGCGGGACCGCCCTAACGACGATCCTTCTTCTTCTTGCCGCCGAGCAGCGCGCGGTCCTCGTCCTCGAGCTCGTCCTCGTCGGCCGCGAGCGATTCGGCCTCGACCTCGGCGACGAGGTCGTGACGGATCGCCTCCTGGTCCTCCTCCACCACGACCGCGGCGGGCTCGGCCTCGACCGCGACGGGCTCGGGCTCCGGCTCCGGCTCGGCCTCGGCGCGGACCTCGGACTCGCTCCGGATGTCGATGCGCCAACCGGTGAGCTTCGCGGCGAGCCGGGCGTTCTGGCCCTCCTTGCCGATCGCGAGCGAGAGGTAGCGGTCCGGCACGACGACGTACGCCGTCTTCTCGTCCACCACGATGTCGACGCGGATGACGGGCGAGGGCGAGAGGGCGTTCTTGACGAACTCCTCGGCCTTTTCGTCGTACTGGATGACCTCGACGCGCTCGCCGCCAAGCTCGTTGCTGATCGCCTGGACCCGCAGCCCACGCTGGCCGACGCACGCGCCGACCGGGTCGAGCCCGGGCTGGCGCGAGCGCACGGCGATCTTTGTCCGCGAGCCGGCCTCGCGGGCGATGCCCGTGATCTCGACCTGACCGTGGTAGATCTCCGGCACTTCGAGCTCGAATAGCCGCTTCACGAGGCCGCGGTGCGCGCGGCTGACGATGATCTGCGGCCCGTGGATCGAGCGCCGCACCTCGAGGACGAGCACCTTCCGGTGCTGGCCGACGAAATAGCGCTCGTGGGGCGCCTGCTCGCTGCGGGGCAGGATCGCCTTGGCCTTCCCCAACTCGAAGATCGCGGCACCCGCCTCGAACCGCTCGATCTGGCCATTGATGATGTCGCCCTCGCGGTCGGCGTACTCCGCATACACCTGCTCGCGCTCGGCTTCGCGGAGCGACTGCTGGATCACCTGCTTGGCGGTCTGCGCGCCGATGCGGCCCAGGGCTGCTGCTGACTCCTCGAGCGGGATCGTGTCGCCGAGGGCGACGTCCGGCTTCATCCGGCGCGCGGCATCGATCTGGATCTGGAGCTTGGGGTCCTCGACCTTGTCGACGACGGTCTTGAGGAGGAAGACCTTGAACGCGCCGGTCTGGACGTCGACCTTCACGTCGATGTTCTCTTCGGCGCCGTAGGCGCGCTTGATGGCGCGCGCGATAATGTCGCTCACGACCTCCTTGGGGAGGCCCTTTTCGGCGGAGAGCTGTGCGAGACCGGTCACGAGTTCTCGGTTCATGGCACGCTCCCCTCCTCATTGCTCGGCCGTTTCCGGCGACAAAAAAGGTGGGTCGCCCCACCTCACGGCTCGAGCGGCAGACGAGAACGCCCCGTCAGCCAAGGGTCATTGTAGCAAATCGCTGTACGCGCCCGGTTCGGCTGGAGAAGGGGGCCGACCGGACGCGTGTGCCGAGCGAGGCCGGGCCGGGCCCGGCCGAGCCATTGGGCCTAGGTCAGGTTGTTGCCGATGTTCGAGAACTGGTTTTGAAGCTGGCCGCGGAAGAAGATCATCGCGACGATGACCGCGATGGCAATGACCGCAATGATGAGTGCATACTCGACGAGGCCCTGGCCTTCGTCATTGCGCCAGAACGCCACAGAACGCTCCTTCCCGCGCCCACGACCGGCCCCCTTCTCCGAAGGTATTCCAACCTCCCGAGGGCCTGCCCGCTAGGCGCCCTTCCGTACTAGCCCGGTCCTGCGAAGTGACGACCCTAGCGGCCACGCAGGGCGGTGGCCAGACGCTCTTCGGTGCTCGCCGTGCCTGACGGCGGCACTCCTCGCAGCGCCTGCTGCGCCTCCGCGAGGGTGTAGCCCAGCGCGCGGAGCGCCGTCACAGCCTCGTCCGCATCAGCCAGCTCCCCGCCCAGCGGTCCGATCGCGACGCGGCTGACCTTCGACCGGAGGTCGACGATCAGCCGCTCCGCGGTCTTCTTCCCCACCCCGGGGGCCTTCGCGAGCGCTTCGGCATCGCCGGCGGCGATCGCGGCTGCGACGTCGACGGGCCGCGACACCGAGAGGATCGCGAGCGCGGCGCGGGGGCCGACCCCCGAAACGCCGATGATGAGCTCGAAGAGCGCGAGCTCCTCCCCGGTCTCGAAGCCGAAGAGGAACTGCCCGTCCTCCCGCACGACCTGGTGGGTGTGCAGGTGCACTTCGTCGATCGTCGGATGCCGGGGCACGAAGACCTTGTAGCCCACACCGCTCGCCTCGACGACGACGTGATCGGCGCCGCGCGCGATGATCCGGCCGCGGACCGACGCGATCAATTCGAGGCGAGTGCGACGGCTGCGCCAAAGCGCTCGCGCTGGGCGTGCGCGAGGGCGATCGCGACCGCGTCTGCGACGTTGTCCTGGGTGATCGGCTCGGCGAGAGCGAGGACGAGCGCGAGCATCCGCTGAACCTGCTTCTTGTCCGCGCTCCCGGTGCCGGTGACCGAGAGCTTCACTTCTTGTGGCGTGTACTCGGCAACGACGAGCCCAGCACGCGCGGCGCACAGCATCGCGACACCGCGCGCTTCGGCCACGCGCATCGCGGTCTTCACGTTCTTGTTGAAGTAGAGGCGCTCGACGGCCAGCGCGGCCGGAGCGTAGCGCGCGATGAGGGCATCGAGCGCCGTCGCGATCGCGAGCAACCGCTCGGCGGCGGTCGTATCGGGCATCACGGCCACGATGCCGCGATCGATGATCGTGGCCGGATCGGTCGAAGCGTCGAGCAGCGCGTAGCCCATCCCCGTCGTCCCGGGGTCGATGCCGAGGATCACCCTAGGCGGTCTCGAGGACTTCCTCCGGCACGTCGAAGTTCGCGTGCACCTTCTGCACGTCGTCCAGGTCCTCGAGCGCCTCGACGAGGCCGATCACCTTCTTGGCCGCCTCGCCTTCGAGCCGCACCGTATTCGACGGCCGCATCGAGACCTCGGCGTCGGCGATCTTCAGCTTCTGCCCCTCGAGGGCCTTCTTCACGGCCTCGAACCGGTTGGGCGCCGTGTAGACGGTGACGAGGCTCCCGTCGCGCTCGACGTCCTCGGCGCCGGCATCGATGGCCGCGAGCTCGATCTCGTCGGGGTCCCGGCCCGCGGCGTCGATCTCGAGGATCCCCTTCTGCTCGAACAGCCACTGCACGGATCCCGACTCGCCGAGCTTGCCGTTGTGTCGCGTGAACGCGGCGCGGACCTCGGCCGCCGTGCGGTTCCGGCTGTCGGTAACCGCCTCGACCATGATCGACACGCCCCCGGGACCGTAGCCCTCGTACACGATGCTCTCGACCTGCGCGCCGTCGGCGCCGCCAACGGCCCGGTCGATCGCCCGCTGGATGTTCGCCAGCGGCACGTTGACCGCCCGCGCACGATCCATCGCCAGCCGGAGCCGGAAGTTGCCCTCGGGATCGCCGCCCCCCTCACGCGCCGCGAGCATGATCTCGCGGGTCATCTTGGTGAAGATCGCGCCGCGTTTCACGTCGTTCGCGCCCTTCTGGCGCTTGATCTGGGACCACTTGGAATGTCCGGACATCGTCGTGAATACTATGCGGACAGCCATTCATCAGGGGAGTTCGTAGATGGCTTCAGCCGCACCCGAGCGCATCCGCAACGTGGCGGTCACCGGTCACGGCGGCTCCGGCAAGACGACGCTCGTCGAAACGCTCCTCCACCTCGTCGGAGCGACGACCCGTCTCGGCAAGGTGGACGACGGAACGAGCATCCTCGACACCGATCCCGAGGAGCACAAGCGCCGCATCACCATCAACATGGCGCTCGCGTCGTTCACCCACGAGGGCACGAAGGTCAACCTCCTCGATACCCCCGGCTTCGCCGACTTCGCGGGCGACCAGCACGCCGCGCTGCGCGTCGCGGACGCCACGCTGGTCGTCGTCGACGCGTCGGCCGGCATCCAGGTGGGCACGCAATCCGTCTGGGACCAGCTCGAGGAAGCGAAGACCCCGCGGATCGTGGTCGTCGGTCGCCTCGACCGCGAGAACGCGGACTTCGACAACGTCCTGAAGCAGCTGCGCGAAGCCTACGGCATCCGCGTCGTGCCGTTGCACGTCCCGATGGGTGTCCATCAGGACATCTCGGCGACGATCGACCTCCTCCACGGGCAGATCCTGAAGGGCCCGAAGGACCCGATCACCGAGCTGCCGGAGACCGAGAAGGAGCGCGTCGGCGACTATCAGCGCCAGCTCGTCGAGGCGATCGTCGAGACGAACGAGGACCTGATGAACCGGTACCTCGAGGGCAAGGACCTGAGCTACGAGGAGCTTCGCGACGCGCTTCACGCCGCGGTACGCGCCGGCGAGGTCGTGCCGGTCATCGCGTCGTCGGCGACGAAGCGCGTCGGCTTCGCCGGATTGCTCTCGGCGATCGTCCAGATGCTCCCCTCGCCCGCCGAGATCGGCGCGGCTGTCGGGACCGACGCGAACGGCAACGAGATCGCGCGGAAGGTCTCGCCTGACGAGAAGCTCGCGGCGTTCGTCTTCAAGACCCTCGCCGACCCGTTCGTCGGGAAGCTGAGCTACGTCCGCGTGTACAGCGGGACGCTGCGTCACAACACCCAGGTCTATGACGCGACCAAGAAGGAGACCGAGCGCGTCGGCCAGATCTTCTTCTTGCGGGGCAAGGAGCAGGAGCTGGCAGAGGCGGTGACCGCCGGCGACATCTGCGCGGTGCCGAAGCTCGCCGCCTCGAACACGAACTCGACGCTCACGGACAAGGACGCGCCGATCGAGCTCGCCCCGATCGCGTTCCCGGAGCCATCGTTCAACGTCGCGATCGAGCCGTCGAGCAAGGCCGACCTCGACAAGCTCGGTACCGCGCTGCACAAGCTCATCGATGAGGATCCGACGCTCCACGTCCGCCGTGACGACGCCACGCACGAGACGATCCTCTCCGCCGTCGGCGAGTCGGCCATCGAGGTCGCGGTCCATCACCTCAAGGACAAGTTCGGCGTGCAGGTCGACACTCGCACGCCGAGGGTCCCGTATCGCGAGTCGATCCGGAGCAAGGCCTCGGCCCAGGGGCGCTACAAGCGGCAGACAGGTGGGCACGGACAGTTCGGCGACGTCTGGCTCGAGGTCGAGCCGCTTCCGCCGGGTAGCGGGGTCGTGTATGCGACCCGGGTCGTGGGCGGCTCGGTGCCGAAGAACTTCTTCCCCGCGGTCGAGAAGGGGGTCCGCGAGCAGGCGGAGAAGGGCGTCATCGCCGGGTACCCGCTCTCCGATTTCAAAGCGACGCTCTACGACGGCTCGTACCACACCGTCGACTCGAGCGAGATGTCCTTCAAGATCGCGGGCTCGCTGGCGCTGCAGAACTGCGTGAAGGATGCGCAGCCGTATTTGCTCGAGCCGATCGTCGAGCTCGAGGTCCTCGTCCCCGAGGATCAGATGGGCGATGTGCTCTCGGATCTCAACTCACGCCGGGGCCGGGTGCTCGGGATGGAGAGCGCGGGCGCGGGGCATCAGCGCATCAAGGCGCACGTGCCGATGGCCGAGACCTTCCGGTACCCGACCGACCTTCGCTCGATGACCGGTGGCCGAGGGACGTTCACGTCGACGTTCCTCGCCTACGAGCAATGCCCGTCGCACATCGCGGAGAAAGTCGTCGCGGCGCATGAATCGGCGGAGGAGCCGGCGGCAGCGCACTAGTGGCGACGGTCAACGTCCGGTACATGGTCGACGACGTCGCGGCCGCGGTCGCCTTCTATACGACGTACCTCGGCTTCACGCTGCTCACGGACCAGGGCCCCGCCTTCGCCGACGTGCAGCTCGGCGATCTCCGCCTGCTGCTGGCCGGACCGCAGAGCTCGGCCGGACGCCTCATGCCCGACGGCCGCAGGCCCGGGCCGGGCGGCTGGAACCGGATCCACCTGATCGTCGACGACATCGAGGCGGAGATTGCCCGGCTGCGCGCGGCCGGCGTCCCCTTCCGGAGCGACGTCATGCAGGGGCCGGGTGGCGCCCAGATCCTGCTCGACGACCCGTCGGGCAACCCGATCGAGCTGTTCCAGCCGCGAGGGGCGCGCCCTTAAGGCGTGTCCGCGACCATCCGGGTGAAGAAGTACGAGAGCAGCCACTCGAGCAGCAGCGTTGCGCGGTTCCGGACACCGAGCAGCTGCATGAGGTAATTCGCCCGCCAGACAGTCCACGCCGGGAGGCCGCCGAGGACCACGTCTCCGTAGCGAGCGAGCTCGGCGGCGGCGTGCCTGCGGCCGAGGGCGACCAGATCGCCCTTCCGGTGATAGCGGTACGGCTCGAGCGGCTCGCCGCGGATCAGGTGCGCGAGGTTGCGCGCGACCGCGGGGGCTTGGAGCACCGCGACCTGCGCGAGCTGCGGGAGCGGCATGCCCTGATGCTCGAAATAGGCGGCATCGCCGAACGACAGGAGATCGTCGCGACCGTCCGCGCGGAACATCTGATCAACCGCGAGGCGCTTGTCCTTCGCGAGATTGATGCCGGCGAGGCCGGCGACCAGCGGATGCGTGCGGACGCCACCGGCCCACACGATCGTCCCACCGCGGAACTGCTTCCCGTCCTTCGTCCGGACGATCCCCTCCCCGATCTCCGACACGAGCGTCTTGAGCACGACGCCGATGCGCTGCTGTGCGAGCTGCGCCTTCGCGATGCGAGCGAGCCGTTCGTCCATCGCGGTCAGCACCCGGTCATTCGCGTCGATGAGCGTGATCCGCACGTCGTGCACCAGGTCGAGCTCCGGATACATCTTGCGCAGCGAGTGATCCATCAGGTCGCGCAGCGACGTCGCGAGCTCCACGCCGACCGGGCCGGCGCCGATGAGCACGAAGGACAGGAGGGCCTTTCTCCGTTCCGGTTCGGTCTCGCGTGCCGCATTCTCGACGGTCTCGAGGATCCGTTTGCGGATCTTGAGGCCGTCCTCGAGCGACTTGGTCGGGAGCGCGTGCTCGGCGACGCCCGGGATCCCGAAGTCGTTCGTCACGCTCCCGGGCACGAACACGAGATGGTCGTAGGCGAAGTCGCCATCAGCCGTGCGGACCGCGTGACGTTCGAGGTCGATGCCCTCGACCTCCGTCTGCACGAACCGCTGGCGCATGTGCGCGATCGGGAGGCGCAGCGGGTACGCGACCGCGTGCGGCGGAAGCTCACCGGTGGCGACCTGGTAGAGGAGCGGCGTGAAGAGGTGGTAGTTGTGACGGTCGATGAGCGTCAGTTCGACCTCGCCCGGCCGGAGCAGGCCCTCCAGCCGCCGGACAAGGTGCAGGCCGGCAAATCCTCCGCCCACGACCACGATCTTCTTCGCCATCAGTTCGTTCGCCCGGCGACCTGCTCGATGCGGGCGAGCTCCTGCAGGTACGCCTGGGTGATCGGATCGTCCGCGTCGATCTCGTTCGCGAGCACCAGGCGCTCGCGGGCGGCGTGGAGATTACCGGCGCGCAGCTGCGCGAAACCGGCGTCCGCCAGATAGGCCGCGTCGCGCGGCCGCAGGCGCGCGGCGGCGTCGAGCATCGGTAGCGCGTCGCCGGTGCGCTCGGCCATCAAGAGCGCGACCCCCAGCTCGTGGAGGGCATCGGGCTGCTCCGGCCAGAGCTCGAGCACACGCCTGAAGGCGCGCTCGGCGGACCCGGCATCGCCGCGGCGGCGGGCGATGAGACCGACCGCGAAGTGCGCTTCCCAGAGCGTGGGCTCCGCCTCGATGATCCGCCCGAGGTCGTCGTGTGCGTCGGCAAGTGCGTCATCCGAGCCGGTGACGGCGGCATTGCCGGCCCGCTCGAGCCGCTCCTCGAGATCACGCCGCCGCACCCCGAGGCGGAGGCGCCGCGCATGCGCAGCGGTCTCGCCGATCTGCTCGATGCCCAAGAGCGCGTCGAGCTCCGTGACAGCGGCGTCGTGATCTCCGACGGCGACGAGCGCACGTGCGAGACCGAGCCGCGCTTCGCTCGGCGCGCCGAGCAGGAGCGCTTCGCGATAGCGCTCGATGCCCTGCATCAGCTCGCCCTGCACGACCAGGACCTGCGCGAGTCGCGCGATGATCGCGCCGTCGCGTGTGCCTGCACCTGCGGCGCGCTCGAAGGCCGCACGGGCCTCGTCGAGCCCGCCGGTCCGGGCAGCGAGCACGCCGAGGACATCCTGGGCATGCGCGTACTCCACGCTGTCCGGCTTGATCCGCCGCAGCCGGGACCGGGCCGACGCCTCTGCGCCGGCGTCGACGTACAGCCCGGCGAGCCGGATGCTGTCCGCGTCGCGAAGCGGATGGAGCGCGTCGGCGTGCTCGAAGGCGACGACCGCGCCGCTCGGATCACCGGACAGCCGCCGCAGCTCGCCGAGCAGGTAGTGACCGCGCCACGAATGCGGCGTCATCTCGGTCAGCGTCTCCAGTGGCTCGACGAACGTCGCTTCGTCGCCGCGCTCGAGCGACTCGGCGGCCAGCACGAGGAGGCGCTCCTCCGCGGCGTTCGCCGCCGGATCGGCACGGACCGCGTCGAGATATCTCGCCGTAGCCCGGAGCCGCGCCTCAGCCGCGCCGCGTGCATCGCTCGCGGCTAGCAGCGTGGCGTTCACCTCCTCGTCCATCCCCTCGAGCACCGCCGAGAATGCCCGCTCGTTCGGGACCGACTGGCCTGCCGGGGCATCGACCGCGAGCGCTTCGGCCAGCCACGAGACCAGTCGTGGCTCGGCGCCACCGAGGCCGCCATCACGGATCGCGTAGTCGAGGGTCGCAGTGCCACGCTTTGCGGCGACGTCCACGAGCGTGACCTCGAGCCGACGCTCCGTGTCGCTGATGCTCAGGACGCCGACGAGCGCGTGGGTCGTCCCGAGCGACGCGCCGTACTGCGCCGCGAGCGCCGGGTCCGGTGTCGAGCCGAAGACGAGGTAACCTGCATCAGCGGCTGCGTCGGGCATCGCGACGAGGAAGACCGGCTTCAGGTCGACCGATGGATGATCCGCGAACCGGTCGACGAGCCGCCGCGCGAGCTGTCGCCCCCAGGCGCCGGCGCGCGGATCGTTCGAGCGCGCGCCGAACGGCACGACCGCGACGGACAGCTTGGCCACGCTAGCCCCAGGTGATGCGCGCGTACTTGCGCCTGCCGTACTGGATCACCGGGGCACCGGTGACCGGAACCTCGGTCACGAGATCGGCGACGGCATTGTCGATCTTCACACCGCGTTGTTCGATGAGCCGCCGCGCCTCGCTCTTGCTCTTCACCAGAGATGCGCGGACGAGGATGTCGACGACGTTGACCGACGTCGCGCCGTCGTTCGCCACGCGCACATCGGGGATGTCCGCCGGCGCCCCGCCCTCGCGGAACTGCCTGCCGAACGCGGCCGCCGCCTCCTCGGCCGCCGCCGCCGAGTGCATCTCCGTGACGATCTGCCCCGCCAGCTTCTCCTTCGCCTCGCGGGGGTGCACGTCGCCCTTCGCGAGACCGTCGAGGATCGCTCGGACCTCATCCATCGCCATTTCGGTGGCCCACTCGAAGTAGTGCGGCATGAGGTCGTCGTGGATCGACATGACCTTCCCGAACATCTCGTTCGGTGGATCTGTGAGCCAGATCGCCGTCGCGGGCTTCGACTTGTGCATGAGATCGCCGTCGAGCCCCTCGAGCATGTGCGTCACGTAGATGTTCTGGGACCGCTGGCCGACCATCGCCTGCAGCTCGCGGCCGGCGAGCAGGTTGAAGAGCTGGTCCGTGCCGCCGGCCTCGACGTCGGCCTCGATCGCGACCGAGTCGTACGCCTGGAGCAGCGGGTAGAGGAGGTCCTTGATCGGGATCGGCGTGCCCGCGGCCTGCCGCTTGCGGAACTCCTCGCGCGCGAGCATCTGCTGGACGGTGAACCGCGAGGCGAGCTCGATCACGTCGCGCAGGCCGAACTTCCCGAACCACTCACTCTGCAGCACGACGCGGGAGTTCTCCTTGGGGACGATGAGGTGGAATTGATCCAGGTACGTGCGCGCGTTCGTCATCACCTCGTCGTGCGAGCGCATCGGCCGGCTCTTGTCCTTGTCGCTCGGGTCGCCGATCTGTGTCGTCCAGTCGCCGACGATGAGCACGATCTCGTGGCCCCATTCGGCGAGCTTGCGGAGCTTGCGAAGACCCACGGCATGCCCGATGTGGAGACTCGGGTGCGTCGGGTCGAAGCCCTGCTTGATCCGGAGCCGACGCTCGCCGGACGCGAGAGCCTTGCGGAGGTCGTCGCGCACGATGACTTCGGACATCCCGCGCGTCAGGAACTCGTCGAGCTCACGCTCGTTCGGTCGGATGGGCATGGACTCAGTCTAGAATTCGATCATCTCGCGCTCGACGACGCGCGATCACGCGTTCCGGCGCGGGCCGTATCGGGACAGCAAGCCGAAAAGGAACGGTTTGGGTCGCAAGGTCACGGTCCTGTCGCCGGTCCTGATCGCTCTCCTGATCACCTTCATCGGCCTGCCGCTCGCGGGTGGGCTGATCGCGTTCGCCTTCTTTTCCCACGACCTGCCGTCGGCCCAGGACATCGGGAAGGCCCCGCTGGCGCAATCGACGAAGGTCTACGACCGTGACGGCAAGGAGCTGCTGTACCAGTTCGAGGAGGAGCGGCGCGAGCTCGTCCAGTACAAGGACATCCCCCAGGTGCTCATCAACGCGACGATCGCCTCCGAAGATCACAGCTTCTTCAGCAACCCGGGGGTGGACGTCCTCGGGATCGTCCGCGCCGCGTTCGCCGACCTCACCCACTCCAACACCGGCGCCGGCGGCGCATCGACGATCACCCAACAGCTCGTGAAGCTCCGACTCGTCGGCAGCGAGAACACGATCACCCGCAAGATCCGCGAGGCGATCCTGTCGGTCGAGGTGACTCGCACGTACTCGAAGGAGCAGATCCTCGAGCTCTACTTCAACCAGATCTACTACGGGAACCAGGCCTACGGGATCAAGGCCGCCGCGCAATCGTACTTCGGGAAATCCGACCTCAATACCCTGACCCTGCCCGAGGCGGCGCTCCTGGCCGGGCTGCCCCAGCTGCCGTCGATCCTCGACCCCTCGAAGGCCGAGAACACCGAACGGGCCACCGAGCGTCGGGCGTACGTGCTCGACCAGATGCAGAGCCTCGGGATGATCACTCAGGCCGAGGCGGATGCCGCGAACTCCGCGCCGATCAAGACGATCGGTGTCACCGTCGCGACGATCGAGGCGCCGCACTTCGTCTTCCAGGTGCGCAATCAGCTCACGACGATCCTCGGTGGCGACGAAGGCGCGGTCACGCGCGGCGGATTCAAGGTGATCACGTCACTCGACTGGCGGCTCCAGCAAGCCGCGGAGAGCCACGTGAAGGATCAGGTCTCCAAGCTGAAGGTCGGCAGCAACGTGAACAATGCCGCCCTCGTGTCGCTCGACACGCGGACGGGCGAGGTGCTCGCGTACGTCGGCTCGGTCGATTACAACGACCGCGCCGACCCGAAGGTGCAGGGCCAGTTCGACGACGCCGGCATCGGCCTGCGCCAGCCAGGCTCCTCGTTCAAGCTCTTCAACTACCTCACCGCCCTGAAGAAGGGCGCGACCGCTGCGACCGTCGTGGTCGACGCGCGGACCGACTTCGACGGCAAGGCCTCGCCGGGGCTCGTGAGCGGCGCGGGCTTCCACCCCCAGTGCGGCTACTGCCCCGAGAACGCAGATCTCCAGTACCACGGCCCGGTCACGATGCGCCAGGCGATCCGCGAGTCGAGGAATATCCCGGCGATCAAGTTCCTGCAGCAGTACTCGGGCATCGAAGACACGGTCCAGACCGCGCACGACCTCGGGATCACCACGGACATCGACACGTCGAAGGTGGGACTCTCGCTCACGCTTGGCGCCGCCGAGGTGCACCTCATCGACATGGCGAACTCCTACGGGACCGTCGCGAACCTCGGCGTCCACGTGGACCCCACGTACATCCTTCGGGTGGAAGATCCGCACGGCAAGATCATCTGGGAGCACAAGGACTACCCGCAGAAGCGCGTCGTCGATGAGAACACCGCGTACGTCATGGTCGACATCCTGAAGGACACGACCCAGCCCGATCGCGACTTCATCTTCGGCGGGTTCACGAACATCGGCCGGCCGGCTGGGCTCAAGACCGGAACGACCGACAACCTGAAGGACGTCTACGCGGTGGGCTTCACGCCGACCCTCGTGACCGGCGTCTGGATGGGCAACAACAACGGCGACGTCATGGAGGGCATCTCGTCCGCCATCGGTCCGGGCCTGCTGTGGCGCGACTACATGAAGGAGATCTTCGCCGATTTCCCGGCGTCGGATTGGAAGCGCCCGGCGAACATCATCGACGCGAACGTCGTGACCGCGCCCGGCGCGTTCGGTGGGTACGGCTCGGGACTTCTTCCCTCCAGCCTGACACCGTTCTCGACCAAGGAGATCTTCGTCAAGGGCACCGAGCCACGCAAGGTGGACGACTGGTTCACCGCCGGGTGCGCCGGCGCGGGCGGTACCCAGAAGGTCGCGATGCAGATCAAGGAGGTCGGTCCGGCGGCGTGGAAGCCGTACACCGATCAATGGATCAACGAAGCGATCGCCGGCGGGCGCAGCTACGGCCGCTACTCGTGGAACCTGTTCCCGCCCAGCGGTCAGTGTCCGAGCCCGAGCCCGTCCGCATCGCCGGGTCCGCCATCGGCGAGCCCGCCGCGGCCGAGCGGGAGCGGCCTGCCGCTGCCCACGCCCACGCTGCCACCGATCTTCACGCCGACCCCGAGTCCGAAGCCGACCCCGACACGGTAGTGGCCGGCGTCGCGGCGATCGCGGTCATCCGCGACGAGCGGGGTCGCGTCCTGCTCGTGAAGCAGACCGGCGGGCCCTTCGCCGGGTCGTGGCTGCTCCCAGGCGGCCGAGCCGGTGACGATGAGAGCGCCGTGCACGCGCTCGTTCGCGAGGTCCGGGAGGAAACCGGCCTCACCATGGAGGACGCGATCTACGTCGCGGGCTATCGAACGAGCAGCGCTGGCTACGACCTCACCGTGCTCATGTATCGCGGTCCCGCGACCGGCACGCTCGTGCCGGAACGCGGGAGCGACGCGCGCTGGTTCGAGGTGGACGCGATCCCCGATCCGCACCCGGCGCTCCGCCGCCAGCTGTTGGACGCCGGGGTCGGACGCGGCGATGACGCTGCGATCCGCGCCGCGCTCGCGGCGGCGGGCATCGGGATGGAGCGAGTCGCCGAGTAGGCTCGCGGCGTGAACGCGATCGAGCTGCACGACATCCACCGAACGTTCCGGACGACGACCGGCACGATCCGCCGCCACCGGAAGGACGTCGTCGCGCTCGACGGGTTGTCGCTCGCGGTACCGGAGGGTGAGCTGTTCGGCCTGCTCGGGCCGAACGGCGCAGGCAAGACCACCACGATCAAGATCTTGACGACGCTCCTGATCCCCACCTCGGGTACGGGAACGGTGCTCGGCTTTGACGTCGTGCGCGAGGCGAAGCACATCCGGAAGCGCATCGGCTTCGTGTTCGGCGGCGAACGGGGACTCTATTACCGTCTCTCGGGAGCGGACAACCTGCGCTACTTCGCGGAGCTATACGGCGTCGCGCCACGCGAGATCGGGCCGCGGGTCGTCGAGCTTCTCGGACTCGTCGGCCTGACCGATCGCGCGGACGAGCGGGTCGAGGGCTACTCGCGCGGGATGAAGCAGCGCCTCCACCTGGCGAGAACGCTGCTGCACCGGCCCCGCGTCCTATTCCTTGACGAGCCGACCATCGGTCTCGACCCGATCGGCGCGCGCGAGCTGCGCAAGATCGTCACCGATCTGCACGCGCAGGGCACGACGATCATTCTCACCACGCACTACCTGTTCGAGGCGGACGCGATGTGCCAGCGGATCGGCGTGATCGACCACGGCCACCTTGTGGCGCTCGGTACTCCCGGCGAGCTGAAGGCGAACGTGACCGATCTCGGCGTCGTCGAGCTCGAGGTCTTCGGCATCGACCCGGCCGCGATCGAGCGATTGCGCGGCCTCGAGTTCGTGGATTCGGTCGTCGTGGAGCAGCGCGAGCTGCGGCAGCTCGTGCGCGTGCAGACGCAGCTCGCCGAGCAGGCCGTCGCGCCGCTGCTGGCCGCGCTGGGCGGCTCGCAGATCGGCCGGGTCGCCGTCCGCGAGGCGACGCTCGAGGACGCGTACGTGCGGCTCGTCGGCAGGGTCGAGTAATCGCCGCGCTCCGCGTCGCCCGGGCGGCGGCGGAGCTGCAGTTCCGCGAGGTCGCCGTGAGCGGCTTCCTCCTGTTCGGTGCGCTCGTCCAGCCGTTCTTCATCGGCGTGATGACGATGTTCATGCTGCGCCATCGGCCGGACTTCGACCCGGTGTACGTGGTCGTCGGCGCCGCGCTTTCCGGGCTGTGGTCGGTCCTGCTCTTCGCGGGAACGAGCGCGATTAGCCACGAGCGCAGCCTGGGCACGCTGGAGCTCGTCGTGGCATCGCCGGCATCGTTCTTCGTCCTCTACGGCGGGAAGATCGCCGGCACCCTCGCGTTCTCCCTCGTCTCGGTCGTCTTCTCGTACGCGATCGGCGCCTGGCTCTTCGGGTATCCGATCACTGTCGTCGATCCGGTCGGCTTCGCCGTCTCGCTCGTCTTCGCACTCGTGGCGCTATGGGCGACCGGCATGCTGTTCGCGCCGCTGGGCATCCTGTGGCGCGCCGTCGGCCAGTTCCTCGGAGTGCTCGAGTACCCGATCTACTCCCTGTCGGGCTTCCTGTTCCCCGTCCTCCTACTGCCGGTCTGGACCCTCCCGGTTAGCTACGTGCTTCCGCCGTACTGGGCCGCGGTCGCGCTGCACGCCTCGGCGCGCGGCGAGCTCGATCTCCCTGCGCTCGCCCGGGTGTGGGCGGTGCTGCTCCTCACCGCGGTCGTGCTCATGTTCGTCTCGAGCCGACTCTTTCTCGCCGTCCTGTATCGGGCGCGGCGCGCCGGCAGCCTGGCGCTGTCCTAAGTGCGGCTCTTCTTCATCACGGCGGATTACACGTTCCGCGCGCTGTTCCACTGGCTCCGCCCGGTGCCGTACATCGTCAACCGGTTGCTCTTCCCGCTCGTGCAGCTCACGTTCTTCGCCCTCGTCGGGCAATACGGCGGTAGCCAGTCGCTGTCTTTCTACCTCGTCGGCAACGCGATCGGCGTCGCGACCCTCAGCACGTTCGGCGTCTCGCAGGCGGTCGCCGACGAGCGATGGCAGGGCACGCTGTCGTACATCCTCGCGGCCCCGGCTCCGCGGGTGCCGATCTTCTTCGGACGCGCCGCGTACCACGTCGTCGACGGCATGCTCAACATGGCTGCGGCCTTCGCGCTCGCGGTCCTCGTCTTCGGCCTTCGCCTGCCGCTCGAGGGCGTCGCCGGGCTGGTCCTGTCCATGCTGGTGGCCACGGTCGCGCTGTGCGGCGTCGGCCTGCTCCTCGGCGCGGTCGCGTACATCTTCCTCGACGCGATCCTGTTGGCGAACTGGGCGATGTTCATCCTCCTCC
>JALYLX010000134.1 GCA_030773995.1 Chloroflexota bacterium | reverse complement strand
GCGCTGATCGGCCGGTCGTTCGGCGGGCGGATGTGCGCGTTCCTCGCCGCCGAGGAGCCGCCTGATGCGCTCGTCATCTTCGGCCATCCGATCTCGCCGCCGGGCCGGCCACGGTCCGCGGACGAAGCCGCGCTCCTCGGGATCGGCTGCCCGACGCTCGTCGTGCAGGGCGATCGCGACGAGCTCGGGCCGCTCGCGGTGCTCGAGCGCATCGCGGGCCAGAACCCGCGCATCGACCTGGTCGTGTTGCGCGGCGCGGGCCACGAGTACGGGAAGCACGAGGCCGAGGCGATCGACGCCGCGGCGCGCTGGCTAGGGTCGATGCTTCGCCCGTGACCCTTCGAACCTCCTTCACATCTTCTCCATAGGTCCCAGTCAGGCTTCGGGCCAATGAACGCCGGCGGTGTGCCGGTCGGGAGAAGACGATGAAGGCGATCGTCCGTCACGCGTACGGCTCGCCGGATGTCCTCAAGCTCGAGGACATCGAGAAGCCGGCAGTCGAACACGACGGCGTGCTCGTCCGGGTCCGCGCGGCGTCGCTCAACGCGCTCGACCGGCACATCATGCGCGGCGCACCCCTCCTCGCGCGCATGGGCGAGGGACTCCGCACCCCCAAGACGGCCGGTCTCGGCGTCGACGTGGCCGGCGAGGTCGAGGCGGTGGGAAAGGACGTGACCGAGCTCCGGCCCGGAGACACGGTGTTCGGTCGCGCCAACGGTGCCTTCGCCGAGTACGTGCGCGGCAAGACAGGCAGCTTCGTGCCCAAGCCGGCCAGCGTCTCTTTCGAGCAGGCCGCGGCCATCCCCGTCGCGGGGTGCACCGCGCTCCAGGGTCTTCGCGACAGGGGGCAGCTCACGCCGGGCCAGCGGGTCCTCATCAACGGAGCGGGCGGCGGGGTTGGCACGTTCGCCGTGCAGATCGCCACGGCGCTCGGCGGAGACGTCACCGCCGTCTGCGGCACGCACAACGTGGACCTCGCCCGCTCGCTCGGCGCGAGCCGGGTCATCGACTACAGCCGCGAGGACTTCACGCGCGCTGTCCAGCGGTTCGACCTGATCCTCGATGTGGCCGCGAACCGCTCGCTCGCGGCGTGCGCGCGCGTCCTCGCGCCCGACGGCACGCTCGTGGTGATCGGCGCGGCGGGGAACGGTCGCTCGATCGTACCCATCGCCATGCGGGTGCTCGGCGCGAAAGTGCGGTCACGCCTCGGGCGCCGGCCGATGTCCATGCTCGTGGCGAAGATCACAAGAGAGGACCTCATCGTCCTGACGGAGCTCATCCTGGCAGGGAAAATCACCCCGGCGATCGACCGGACGTACCCCTTGAGCGAGACCGCGGACGCCATGCGCTACCTGGAGCAGGGCCACTCCCGAGGCAAGGTCGTGATCACCGTCTGACCTGAGACCTCCGCACGGCCTTCACGACCGCTCCACACCCGCGGTCCAAGGTGAAGCCACAAGAAAACGAACAAGGAGTTCATCCGTGAGATTCTTCATCGCCGCGATCCTCATCCTCGTCCTCGGCGGCGCGATCGCGGCCGGCGCGTACGAAGCCGGCCTTGCCCAAAGCGCCGCGCAGGTCGTCGTCCCCGCCGCCGGTGCCGCACCGGTCGTCGCGTACTACGGCCATCCGTACGGCTGGGGCTTCGGCTTCTTCCCGTTCGGGTTCCTGCTCCCGATCTTCGGCCTGTTCCTCTTCTTCGCGCTGATGCGCGCGCTGGTGGGTGGCGGGCGCGGCTACGGGCATCGCGGCTGGTACAGCGACGCCGAGCATGGCGTCCCTGCCCGGTTCGACGACTGGCACAAGCGCGCCCACGGCGACACCACGACGGGGACCGACCGTTCCGTGCCACCGCGTCAGTAGCATCCGCGGGATGAAGACGATCCTCGTCGTCGACGACGAACCGAAGATCGTCGACCTCGCCCGCGACTACCTCGAGCACGCCGGCTTCGCGGTCGTGAGCGCCTCCGATGGACCGGAGGCGCTCGCGCGTGCCCGGGCGGACCATCCTGACCTGATCGTGCTGGACCTGGGGCTGCCCCGCGTCGACGGCTTGGATGTCACACGCGCGCTCCGGCGCGACTCGAACGTGCCGATCGTGATCCTGAGCGGCCGGTCGGACGAGAGTGACAAGCTCGTCGGCCTCGAGCTCGGCGCGGACGACTACGTGACCAAGCCGTTCAGCCCGAAGGAGCTGGTCGCGCGCGTTCGCGCCGTCCTCCGCCGGGTCGAGCGGCCGGTCACGGCGCCCGACGTCATCCGCGCCGCCGACGTGACGCTCGACGTGCCCCGGCTGCGCGTGCGCGCAGGGGATCGCGATGTCGACCTCACGCCCACCGAGTTCCAGCTGCTCGCCGCGCTCGCGCGCGAGCCCGGACGCGTCTTCACCCGCTCGCAGCTCCTCGACGCGGTGCACGGCGTCGCCTTCGAGTCGTACGAACGCGCGATCGACGCGCACGTGAAGAACATCCGCCGCAAGCTCGAGCCTGACCAGCGCGAGCCGTACTACGTGCAGACCGTGCACGGCGTCGGCTATCGTTTCAGGGACGACGACCGATGAGCCACTCCGGATGGCGGGGCTATGACAGCCGGCCGCCGTGGTGGCCCGAGAGCGAGCCGTTCCCTCCTCCACGGCGCGCGTCGGGAACGGCGATGCGAGCCCGCTTCTTCCGGCGGATGTTCGTCCTGTTCATCGCGGTGATGGTCCTCGTGATCACCGGCGCGTTCACGCTGTTCTGGGCGGTCGCGGGTGCGCTCGGGCTCGTCCGTCCCGACGCCCAGCCGACCTGGTGGGACCACCCCGGAGCACCGTCGTTCTTCGTCGTGCCGCTGGTCATCATCGTGGCCCTCGTGCTGCTCGGCCGCACGTTCCGGGGCATCGCGAGGCCGGTCGGGGATCTCATCGAGGCGGCCGGCCGGGTCGAGGCGGGGAGCTATGACACCCGCGTGGCCGAGCGCGGGCCGCGCGAGATGCGATCGCTGGCCCACGCGTTCAACGCGATGGCCGCGCGCCTCGACGCGAACGAGTCACAGCGGAAGCAGCTCCTCGCCGACGTGACGCACGAGCTGCGCACCCCGCTCACCATCATGCAGGGGAACGTCGAGGCGCTCCTCGACGGGGTGCACCCGTTGGATCGCGAGCACATCGCTCCGCTCCTCGAGGAGACGAAGGTGCTCGCGCGGCTCGTCGACGACCTGCGGACCCTCTCGCTCACCGAGAGCGGTGCGCTCGCGCTGCACCGCGAGCCGGTCGACGTCGCGTCCATCGCGCGTGATGTCGTCACGGCGTTCTCGGACCAGGCTCGCCGCGGGGCAGTCGGGCTCGGCTCGTCGGCCGAGGGCCCTACATCGATCGACGCCGATCCTGTCCGCGTGCGCGAGGTCCTCGTGAACCTGGTCACGAATGCGCTGCGCTACACGCCGGCCGGTGGCTCCGTCGCGGTCGAGCTCCGCGGGGCGGACGGACAGGTCGAGGTGACGGTGCGCGACACGGGGACGGGAATCGCGCCAGAGGCGGTGGCCGGGATCTTCGATCGATTCAGCCGCTCGACGGATTCGCCCGGGGCCGGCCTCGGTCTCGCGATCGCCAAGGGGCTCGTCGAGGCGCACGGAGGCACGATCCGCGCCGAGACCGCGACCGGTCAGGGCACGCGGATCGTGTTCACGCTCCCGATCGCGAAGGCGAGCTAGCCGGGCGAGCTCGCGTCGTCCATCTGGGCGCGCTGCAGCTTGCCCGAGAAGTCCACGTAGATCGATTTCCATTCGGCGTACACGTCGAGCGCGGCTCGTCCGGCCTCGCGATGGCCGTTCCCGGTCGCCTTCGTGCCGCCGAAGGGCAGTTGGATCTCCGCGCCGATGGTGCCAGCGTTCACGTAGACGAGCCCGGTCTCCGCGTCGCGCATGAACCGGAACGCGTTGTTCACGTTCTTGGTGAAGATCGAGCACGAGAGGCCGTACTTCGTCGAGTTCACGACGCGGATCGCCTCGTCGATGTCCTTGACCTCGATCACGGCGGTGACCGGGCCGAAGATCTCCTCTTGGGCGACGCGCATGTTCGGCTTCACGTCGACGAGCACCGTCGGCTCGTGGAAGAAGCCTTTGCCGAGTGCACCGTCCGTCGGGATGCGGCCGCCGGCGGCGACCGTGGCGCCTTCCTTCTCGGCGATCGGGATGTAGCTGTGGACCTTCTGCTGGGCCTCGCTCGAGACGACCGGCCCGAGGTCGGTGCTCGCCTCGAGGCCGTGGCCCATTTTCATTTTCTTCGCCCGGGTCACCAGCCGGTCGATGAGCTCGTTCGCGACGGCGCGGTTCGTTATGACCCGCGACGCGGCGGTGCAGCGCTGGCCGGACGTGCCGAATGCCGACCAGACGATGCCTTCAAGGGCGAGGTCGAGGTCCGCGTCCTCCATGACGACGATCGCGTTCTTGCCGCCCAGCTCCGCGGAGACGCGCTTGAGCTGCTTCCCCGCGATCTCGCTGATGTGCGCGCCAACGTCGCTCGAGCCGGTGAACGAGATGAGGTCCACGCCGGGGTGCGTGACGAGCGCGTCGCCCAGCTCGCCGCCGGGGCCGAGGACGAGGTTGAGCACACCCTTCGGCAGGCCGGCCTCCTCGAGGATCTCGACGAGCCGGACCGCGAGCATCGGCGTGTACGACGCCGGCTTGAACACGACGGTGTTCCCGAGGACGAGCGCGGGCATGATCTTCCACGTCGGGATCGCGAACGGGAAGTTCCATGGCGTGATCGCCGCGACGACACCGAGTGGCACTCGCGTCGACATCGCCCACTTGTTCGGGAGCTCGGCCGGCACGACGTCGCCGAACTGGCGGCGGCCCTCGCCGGCGGTGTAGTACGTCATGTCGATGCCCTCTTGCACGTCGCCGCGGGCCTCCGCCAGGACCTTGCCCATCTCGGTGGTCATGTCGCGCGCGAGGGCGTCCTTGCGCTGGAGCATGAGCTCGCCGGCCTTGTACAGGATCTCGCCGCGCTTCGGCGCGGGGAACAGGCGCCACGCATCGAAGGCGCGGCGCGCTGAGTCG
>JALYLX010000133.1 GCA_030773995.1 Chloroflexota bacterium | reverse complement strand
ACCAGAGTCCGATGGACTCGCTTGCCGGGACCTCCGGACCAAAGTGCGTGAGACGCCGCAATGGGCTCACGGAGCCGACATCGCATGACGGTTCCGTAACGTCTGCCGGCGCGCCTTGACAGAGACTACCTAGGGCAATCGGGATGTCGCCGGTGGGGTCGCCGGTCCCCCGTCTTCAGGCCGAACGGCCCTGTTCGGCGCCGCCGCTTGGCGGCATCGTCAGCAGCAGCAAGCTTGAAAAGGAGGTAACGCAATGGGCTTCGCAGTGTTCGCAGCCATCGTGCTTGTTTCACTGCTCGCCGGCGTCGCCGTGCAGGTTCTCGGAGCAAAGAAGTCTCCCTACGATTTCCTGATCGTGGGCGGGACCGCCGCCTTCGGGGCGTACTTCGCGAGCGAAACGTTCCCCGGCAGTACGGTGTTCGGGGTGTTCAAAGACTTCGGCCCGACCGTCGACGGCTTCTACCTGATCCCGGGCATCGCCTTCGCGTTCATCATCGCCACCGTCGCGTATGTCGGGACCCGCGACACCTACGCGACCACATCGACCAGCGCCGCGTAGCGCACTAGGACTGAAAGGAGACACCATCGTGAAGACCACGATCACTCAAAAAGACACGATCGTCGCCGATCCGCCGCTCGCGAAGCTCTTGTTCTCCGACACCCGGCTGGCGCCAGTCTGGTTCCTCGTCCGGATGTATGTCGGGTTCAGCTGGCTCGACGCCGGCTTGCACAAGATCATCGACACCGGCGCGAAGACGAACTACATCATCGACGGCGCCGGCATGTACGCGTTCTGGCAGCGGATCGCCGCCATCCCGGCCGCGCCGGCCAAACCGGTCATCACCTACGACTGGTACGGCAACTACATCCAGTTCATGATCAGCAACCACTGGGAGGGCTTCTTCGGCAAGCTCATCGCCTTCGGTGAGACCGCCGTCGGGCTCGGCCTGATCTTCGGGGCCTTCGTCGGCATCGCGGCCGTCGGTGGCGCGTTCATGAACCTCAACTTCATGCTCGCCGGCAGCGCCAGCACCAACCCGGTGCTCCTGCTCCTCGGCTTCCTCCTGGTCCTCGCCTGGAAGACCGCCGGCTACATCGGCCTGGACCGCTACCTGCTGCCGATCCTCGGTACGCCATGGCGCGGCATGAAGCTCTCGCCCGCCCCTGCGAAGCTACCCATCGCGACGCACGCGCTCCTTTGAGAGGCGCGCATTTCCTTTCGCGACGAGAGGAGCGGACTGATCCGCTCCTCTCTCGCATCCCGCAAGGCGCAGGCGCATGCATTGCGCCTAGACCGTACCCCGGGCCGCCCACGCGCGCGCGGCGAGCGAGATAGACCCGTCACTCCCGAGAGGCAGCCGGGCGCGAAGCCGATCCCGCAGCCGGGTGCGCCGCTCCTCGTCCAGGCTCATCAGGTAGGAGGGCGCAGGACCCTGCCCACCGAGGAACGGTGACCAGTAATCGTCGAAGTCGCGGAAGATCGTGGGCACCTCGATGGCGAGCGTCTCGACGTCGCGCAAACCTGCGTCGCGCAAGAGCGTCGTGAGCACGGTGGGGTTCGCGAGCGGGAATCGACGGCCCTCATCGAGCTCGCTCGCGTGTGGGTCGAGCGCGACCGCCGCCTCCCAAAAGTGCCGCACCAGCTCCATCCGGCCGCTGTAGTCCCAGACGTACGCGGCCACGATGCCCCCGGGCCGGCAGACCCGCCGCATCTCGGCCAGCCCGACGGCGGGATGCGCGACGAAGTTCAGGACGAGGCCGGAGACGACGCAATCGAAGGTCGCGCCCTCGAAGGGCAGACGCTCGGCGTCTCCCACCTCGAAGGTCGCGACCGGGTCGCCGACCCGCTTCCGCGCCTGCTCGATGTATGCCCGCGATGGATCGATGCCCACGATGCGTTTCACGGATGCACCCTCGACCGCCACGAGCGTCAGTTGGCCGGTGCCGCATCCGACGTCGAGCCACGCGCCACCCTTCGGCGGCTTGAGCCAGCGCAGGAACTCGCGCGCGACGAGGCGGCTCCAGCGACCCACGTACGGGTCGTACGCGTCTGCTTTTCCCCACAGCACACCGGTCATCGTGGGCTCGCCTCCGCTACCGCGCCGCCTGGGCATCTTTGTCCATCAAAAGGAGGGCGCGGACGCGCGTCGTTTCGTTGGACCGAGCTCAGGCGGCGGAGACGGCGTTTGCGCGGCGCCAGGCTCGCCGAAGCATCCACAGACCAATGAGCGAGATCACCGCCAGTCCGCCGAACTGGAACGCGTTGAAGATCCAGAGGATGACGCTGTAGGAGCGCGGCAGGACGCCCTGGTCCATCAGGGCCGGCAGCGAGAGACGATGCAGCATCAGCCACGTCCGCTGCGTCAGCCGGCCACGGACCCAGCTCGTGACCATCACGATCCCGAACGCCCAGAGCGACATCGTCCCCAGACCGATCGCGACCCCTACGTACGCCGCGACGAACGGCACGACGACGTCCATCGGCGCGAGGTGCGCTTGCGGGTCGAGCAGTAGGGCGACGATGTGCAGCGCGCCGAGCGGGAGTCAGACCAGGCTCGCGGTGTCGTGGACCGCGCGAACGCCGCGGTTGTGCGTGAACCAGAGCAGGATCCCGGGGCGCAGCGCGATACCCGAAAGGAGCGCGAGCGACAGCGCGACGCACGCGGCCACGCCGGTGGACCGGCCAGCGATCCAGAACAACGTGTCCGTTGTCATGTGGTGGGCCGCATCACGGCGCTGCCTCGCCACGTGCCGGCATGCTGCCCGGTCGCAGATACGCGTCGAACTTCGACGACGGTCACGGTCGCGCCCTGGGAAAGAACTTCCGGTAGGGCACGAGCAGACCGGCGAGCGTGACCGGCACGAGTGCTAGATCGAACTGCCAACCAAGGCCGCCATGGCTGTTCAGGAATTGGATGGCGAGCAGGACGGGGGCAACCCACAAGCTGAACCAGGCCCATCGCTCTCCCCTTCTGAACGGAACCGCTGATATCGCCATCAGCAGCACCCCGAAGGCGAGCATGAAGTTGCCGAGCTGGCGCGAGATCGAGCTGATGTAGCGCGGCATTCCGGGAACACGCTCTGCGATCTCGTCGGCTGTGAGACCCGTGGTTCCCTCGGCGGAGGGTGGATCAGGCGGGTTTCCCGCCAGCTGGATCGGCGCGGCGATCACCGCACCGATCCCCAAGATGAAGAAGATCAACCACGCGTGTTTCTGGAAGCCAGCGCCCATGGCGGACGCAATCTACTGCGCCCGTTTGCGCGGAGCAACGCGTGACGAGGCTCATGCGAATCGCTCAGTTAGTTTCGTCACCGCCTCCGTGGCCGCCAACGCGATGCCGCGGTTGGGCGATCTGACCAGGGGCCTGAGCAGATCGAGGACCGCTCGATCGCCGACCTCGCCGACCGACCCTATCGCGTGGTACTGGACGAGGTACTCGCGATCGTCGAGTGCGCGCACGAGCGCACGGACGGTGTCGTCTCCGGGAAGCTCCCGAAGAGTCCGCGCCGCGTCAGACGGACCCACACGTCTCCGTCTCCTTCAAGCACTGCGATCAGCGTGGGCTTGGCTGCGGGAAGTCTCGTACAGCCCAGACCCGTGACGACGTCTGCGAACCGGAGCCAGTCGGTCGAGTTGGAAGGTCGCGAGGTATTCCTCCGGATATCGACGAGCAAGCCAACAGGAGAGACCTCTCGTTATCCATTTGCCCGCGCGGGTCCGAGACTTTGGTGAGCGGGATCTGTCGAGCGCCGGAGACGTAGTCACGGAAGTGACGCACCGCGACAGGGCCGATGGCGCCGAAGGCTTCATAGCTCCGATCGGAGCCATCGACGATGGCTGTTCTCAACAACAGATTGACTGCGAGAACGTCCACGAGTGCTAGAGGTCTCGGGCGAGCGCATAGGCGACGGCCTCTTGTGGATCCATCCGCTGTCCTTCCGACCACGCCGCTCCGATCAGTGGGTCGGTGAGGTCGAGCGCCGCCGATGGACCGTGGAATGTCTCGTACGGCGACAGCCTCTCCACGCCAGTTACCTTCCTCATGGCCGCCGCGGCGCCCGCGAGGCGCGCGCCAGGCTCGACGCGTCCGCCGCGCAGCGCAAGCCGCGACAGATCGCCGACCACGATCGCGATCGCCGACAGGTCGCCCGCCCGCGCGGCCAGCTCCAGGCTCGCGTGCAGGCGCGACTCCGCTGTCCCGGCATCGCCGCGTGATTCCGCGAGGTTGCCGAGCATGTGCAGCATGCCCGCTGAGGTGAATAGGTCACCCAGGGATTCGGCGATCGCCAGCCCTTCGTTGAGCGCATCCTCGGCTTCCGCAAAGCTGCCCATGTCGTACAGCAGGCCGCCGGTCGCGAGCAGGCTGTTCGCCACGCCACGCTCGTCGCCGAGCTGTCGGTACAACGCCACGCACTCCTCGAGGACGGATCGCCGCTCGCCACTGGCAGCGGGTACCGTGAACGAAAGGTTGTAGAGCCCTTCAGCGACGAGCGCGGAGTCGTTCAACTCTCGGCCTGCCGCGACGCTACTCGCGTAGTGCGAGCGTGCCGTCTCGATGTCCTCCTGCCAGTACGCGATGCCTCCGGCAGCCGTCAGCGCTCGCACGCGAGCGCGGCTCTGACCGGCCGCGGGCAACGCCAGGACCTTCCGCAGCCACCGCTCGCCTTCAGCGAGATGGCCGCGCATCTGCCAGAAACGCCACAAGGCCGCGGCCAGGCGCAGCGCGACCTCCACCGCACCACCGTTCAGGCTCCAGTCGAGCGCAGCGCGGAAGTTCTCATGTTCTGCCTCGAGCCTGTCGAGCCATCGCCGGCGATCGGCGCCGATGAGCTCGGGCTCAGCGCGCTCCGCGAGCGCGAGGAACAAGGCGGCGTGTTGGCGCTCGATCTCGTCGGCATCGTCGCCTTCGGTGAGGCGCTCGCGGGCGTACTCGCGGATCGTCTCGAGCATTTCGAACCGCGGCTGTCCGTCGGGTTGCGCGCGCTCGCGAAGCAGGCTGTGATCGACGAGTCGCTCGATGCCGTCGAGCACGTCTGTCGCCCCGTCTCCGCCGATCGTCCCGGCATGGTCGAGCGCGAAGCCGCCGGCGAAGACCGCGAGCCGTCGGAAGAGCGTTCGTTCGGCAGCAGTCAACAGCTCGTGGCTCCAATCGATCGTTCCACGCAGCGTCCGCTGCCGTTCGGGAAGATCCCGTGCGCCACCAGACAGCACTGTCAGGCGCTTGGTCAGCCGCGAAAGCATCGCCTGCGGCGGCAGGGTCTTCACGCGAGCGGCCGCGAGCTCGATCGCGAGTGGCAGACCATCGAGGCGAACACAGATGTCGACGATCGCCTTGATGTCGGCCTTCGTGAGCGGGAGGTCCGGTTTGACCGCCAGCGCGCGCTGTAGGAACAGGGTGACTGCCTCTGGCTGCGCTGCCTCGTTCTCCGAATTGGACCGCGGCTGCGGCGAGATGGCCAGCGGGGGTACCTCGTAGCGTTGTTCCCCCGAGACGTTCAGCCGTACGCGGCTCGTCGCGACGATCTTCAGCCGCGAGCAGTCTGCGAGCAGCCGAGCGACCAGAGGTGCGGCCTCGATGACTTGCTCGAAGTTATCGAGGAGCAGCAGGAGCTCCTTCGGTCGGAGGACCATCGCGATCGTGGTGGCGAGAGGCTCGGCGGGTTGCTCCGTCACCTCGAGTGCCAAGGCGATCGCGGTCGCCACGAGCGAGACATCCCGCGTGGCCGCGAGCGGCACAAATACGACTCCGTCGTCGAAGCTCCCGACCGCCTCCGCCGCGAGCGCGATCGCCAGCCGCGTCTTGCCCGTGCCACCCGGGCCGGTGAAGCTGAGTAGGCGGGTCGTCGCGAGGAGCCGGGCGGTCTCATCGAGCTCGCGCCGCCTTCCGACGAGACTCGTGAGCTGGGTGGGCAGCGTGTTCGTCGCCGGTGCGAGCGATCGCAGTGGGGCAAACTGCGAGAGCAGGTCCGGGTGGGTGAGCTGGAACACGACTTCCGGCTCGGCGAGGTCTTTGAGCCGATGCGTCCCCATCGGTCGTAGCCCCGCCGGCTGCGGCAGGGCCCCGGTCACCGCCTCCGCGATCGTCTCGGACAGGAGTGTCTGACCGCCGTGCCCGATCGACGTCAAGCGCGCGCAGCGGTACAGAGGCGCGCCGAAATAGTGATCACCCCGCCGCTCCACGGCGCCTCCATGGATTCCGATGCGCACGCGGATCGCGCCAAGCGCACCCCAGTCCTCGCGGGCCAAGCCGAGTTGGGCGTCCAGCGCCGCGGCTACCGCCGCGACGGGGTCGGCGAAGGCCGCGTACACCGCATCGCCGACCGTCTCGAAGATCACTCCCGACGCGCGTTCCACTGCGCCGCGCATGATCACGTCGTGCCGGAGCAACGCCGCCGCGTAGAGCGCGGGGCGCTGTCCGAGCGTGCGCGTGCTGCCTTCGATGTCGCTGAACAGGAACGTCACGCTACCGTCCGGATACGCAGCCATCGCTGGCTTCAGCCCTCCGTACCCATGAGCCGCGCCCCGGACGTTCCACCCCAGTCCTCCGGGGCGACGTCGGCGATCGACTGCGAGAACGTCCACCGATGGCCGCGTTGTCCTCGGCCGTGTACTGCCGTTCCCCGTACGGGTGGTCGGCCGGAGGTTCAAGGATCCGCGCACCCCGCTGCAGGGCGCGCTCATGGTGGGTGTTCACGTCTTCGACGCGCACCATCACGGAGTCGCCAGCGGCATCCTGCGTGTTCTCCCCCGGCCGCCGGGTCAGGGCGACCGCCGCGCCGTCGCCGACCGCGAGCTGGGCACGGTGGTTCCCGGCTCGCCAGCGCTCCGTGAACCCGAACGTCTCGCACAGCCAGCCTGCGGCCTCGCCCACATCGTCGTAGACGAGCACCGGAATGACCGCGCAGCGTGGCATCGAGCGGTTCGCCAGCATGCCTGTCTCCTTTGATCGCCCAAGCGGCCTCAGAATGCGCCGGGCGAACGGCGTACGTCTCTGTCGATTTTGGCGGTCGGTTGTTCGACGTGTAGGTAGAGCCGAGATCCACCGGACAACTCCGGAGCCCGGCCGAGAAATGAGAAGGAGACACGACGATGCGATTCCTGATGTATTCGGTGGACAAGGCCGACGCGGCGAGCGCTCCCCCGACCCCTGAGCTCATGGCCGAGCTGGGTGCGTTCACCGAGGAAATGAAGCGGACCGGCGTCCTGCTCGCGACGGGTGGCCTCGCAGGCACAGGCACGCGTGTGCGCAACGCCGGCGGCAAGCTGACCGTGACCGACGGGCCGTTCACCGAGGCGAAAGAGCTGACCGGCGGGTTCGCGCTCATCGAGGCGAAGTCGAAAGACGAGGCGATCGAGTGGGGCCGGCGATTCCGCAAGATCGTCGGCGACGGCGAGTCCGTGATCCAGGAAGTCTTCGGAGGCTAGTGCTTCAATCGGGCGCGTGACGGCGTCCAACACGCAGGGGGCCATCGATGCCGTCTGGCGGATCGAGGCCCCGAGGCTGATTGCCGGTCTGACGCGGATCGTGCGCGACGTCGGCCTCGCCGAGGATCTCGCGCAGGATGCGCTGGTCGCCGCGCTCGAGCAGTGGCCGGAGTCGGGCGTTCCGGATAACCCGGGCGCCTGGCTCATGGCTACCGCGAAGCATCGCGCGATCGATCGCTTGCGCCGCAACGAGCGGCTTGCGCGCAAACATGAAGAGCTCGGGCGCGGACTGCTGGCCGAGCAGCGCATCGCCGCGGCGGGGAGCGAGGTGGACAACATGGACGACGGCGGTAACGACCTCCTTCGCCTTCTGTTCCTCGCCTGTCATCCGGTCCTGTCATCCGAGGCGCGCGTTGCGCTCACGTTGCGCCTGCTCGGAGGCCTGACGACCGAGGAGATCGCGCGCGCGTTCCTGGTCGGGGAGCCGACCGTCGCCCAGCGGATCGTCCGGGCCAAGCGAACGCTAGCCGAGGCGCACGTGCCGTTCGAGGTCCCTGCCGGCAACGCCCTTGCGGCTCGCCTGTCGTCGGTCCTGGAGGTCATCTACCTCATCTTCAACGAGGGCTACTCCGCGACCACCGGCGACGAGTGGATGCGGCCAGGGCTCTGCGAGGACGCGCTGCGCCTCGGCCGGATGCTGGCCGAGCTCAGCCCGAGGGAGCCGGAGGTCCACGGCCTCGCTGCGCTCATGGAGATCCAGGCATCGCGTCTGCGGGCGCGGGTCGGCCCGTCGGGCGAGCCGATCCTCCTCTTGGACCAGGACCGCGCGCGCTGGGACCATCTGCTCATCCGGCGCGGGCTCGCAGCGCTCGAGCGGGCCGAGACGCTGGGCGGGGCGCTTGGCCCGTACGCCCTTCAGGCTGCCATCGCGGCCTGTCACGCCCGAGCTCATGCGCCGGCGGAGACCGACTGGCCGCGGATGGCCGCCCTCTACGACGCGCTCGCCCAGCTCGCGCCGTCGCCGGTCGTCGAGCTGAACCGCGCGGTCGCGGTGGGGATGGCGTTCGGTCCCGCGGCGGGTCTCGAGCTGGTCGACGCGCTACGGGCGGATCCGTCGCTCAAGGCGTACCACCTGCTGCCGAGCGTGCGCGGCGACCTGCTCGCGAAGCTCGGCCGCTCGCGGGAGGCGCGTGCCGAATTCGAGCACGCCGCATCGCTGACCCAGAACGCACGCGAGCGCGAGCTCCTCCTCGAGCGTGCGGCCGCGTGCGCGCGCGGTGGATCGGCCAAGGCTTAGGCTCCCGAACGAGTGACATCCCCTCGCCGCCCCGACGCCGGCGACGTTCCACCTCCCCAAGCGGGCAAGCACGAGAAGTCAGCCGCGCAATCCGCTCCCCTCGCACCGGCCACGCTCGAAGAGACCGGCCTGACCTCGGCACTCATCGCGGAGCTGACGCTGAAGCTCATCTACCAGCGGGGGCCGATGGTGGCGTCGGATCTCTCTCAGACGCTCTGCCTGCCATTGGGCAGGATCTTGCAGCCGGTCCTCGACTTCCTGAAGAGCGAGCACCAGCTCGAGGTGAAGGGCGGTTCGGCGGTCACGTCCTCGAGCTTCTCCTATTCGCTCTCGACCAAGGGCGCGGATCGCGCGAAGGAGGCGCTGGCGCGGAACGGATACATCGGACCGGCGCCGGTGACGCTCGCGGCGTACACGAACCGCGTGCGCGCGCAGTCGATCGGCGACGTGCACATCAGCTTCGACGATCTGCGCAAGTCGCTCAGCGACCTTGTGCTACCCGAACGCACGCTCCGCCAGCTCGGTCCGGCGATCAACAGTGGTCGTTCCATCTTCCTGTTCGGCCCTCCCGGCACCGGCAAGTCCACCATCGCCAAGACGCTCGCCGCGATCCTCAGGGGCACCATCGTGTTGCCATACGCGATCGTCGTCGACCAGCAGATCATCCGCGTGTACGACCCGGCTCGGCACAAGCCGCTCGTCGCGCTCGACGCGCGCTTCGACCGGCGCTGGGTTCCGACAACCCGGCCGTTCGTCGAGGTCGGTGGCGAGCTCACCCTCGAGGATCTCGATCTCGTCTTCGATCCGTCGTCGCAGGTCCACCAGGCGCCGTTCCAGATGAAGGCGAACGGCGGCGTGCTCCTCATCGACGACTTTGGCCGCCAGCGGGCCTCGCCTGAGGAGCTCCTGAACCGCTGGATCGTTCCGCTGGACCGAGACGTCGACTTCCTCACGACGAGCGACGGACGCAAGATCGAAGTGCCGTTCGACCTGCTCCTCGTGTTCGCCACGAACCGCACGCCCTCATCGCTCGTCGACGAGGCATTCCTGCGCCGCATCCAATACAAGATCGAGATCAAGGCGCCCACGCAATCGGAGTTCGCCGAGATCCTTCGACGGGTCTGCGAGCGGCGGAACATCGCCTTCTTCCCGCAGGCCGCCGACTGGATCGGGCAGTACTGCGCGCAGCGGAACATCGCCTTGCGCTCCTGCCATCCGCGGGATCTCATGGAACACCTCGACGCCGCGGCGCGCTTCCTCGGGAAGCCCTCCGAGATCACACCGGAGCTCGTCGAGCTGGCGTGCGAGACGTACTTCGTTCGGCTCGAGGACACCCCGGCTCCGCGTTAGCGGCGACGCCGTTGGTGTTCGTCTTGCAGTACGTCCGGTGCGCGATACGTGGAGGTAGCGATGAGCGCTGATCCGATCAAGGGCAAGACCGTTCGCTGGACCTATGACGATGGTCCGATGAAGGGCACAGGCTTCGAGCACCACTTCGCGAACGACGGCACCGTCACGTGGAAAGAAGCGGGCGACGCCAAGCCATCCGCCGACTCCAGTGCGAAATACCAGTTCGCGCCGATCAACGACGACGTCTACGTCGTCTCGTATCTCTCGGGATCGGGCTTCACCCTGACGACGGTGGTGGACACGAAGACCGGGAAGATCGTCAGCTTCGCCTCGAACGAGAAGGAGCTCATCATCCAGCACGGGAGCCTCGACGCGAAGCAGCGCGCGGCCTGACGCCCCCGCGGAGCTAGCCGACGAGATCGGGCTGCAGCGCCGCGAGCGACGGTGCGCCGACCAAAGCCATGGCGAGATCGAGCTCCGCGCGGAGCAGCTCCACGACCCGCTGCACGCCGTCCGCGCCAGCCGCGGCGAGTCCGTACATCTGGGGCCGGCCGATCGCGATCGCGTCCGCGCCGAGCGCCAGGGCTTTGATGACGTCCGTCCCTCGACGGATGCCGCCGTCGAGCACGATCGCGCAGCGTCCGGCGACGGCGTCGACGACGTCGGCAAGCGCGTCGAGCGTCGCGATCGCGCCATCGAGCTGACGGCCACCGTGGTTCGAGACCCAGATCCCGTCGACGCCGAGGTCGAGCGCCTGTCGGGCGTCATCGCCGCGCACGATGCCCTTCAAGAGCAGCGGCACGCCACCTGCCGCGGCGCGGATCCAGCCCAGGTCGCCCCACGTCAGGTTCGCGCTCGCGATCGGGCTTGCCCAGGCCTGTGAGCGATCGTTGCCGGGCGGCGCCCAGGCCGGCTCGTAGGCGTGGGCCATTCCGACACCCGTGGGCAGCGTGAACACGTTCCGCAGATCGCGCTCGCGCCGGCCGAGGAGTGGCACGTCGACGGTCAGGACGATGGCGCGATGTCCGGTGGCCACCGCGAGCCGGATGAGCTCCTCGCTCGCCTCACGCTGACCGAGGTGGTACAGCTGGAACCACCGCAGGCCCCGCGGGGCCGCCGCGGCGATCTCCTCGAGCCGCGTGCTCGTGGCGGTCGACACCGTGTAGAGCGCCTCCGCCGCGGCGGCACCCCGCGCCGTCGCGGCCTCGCCGTCGGGGTGGGCCACGCGATGCAGCGCCGTCGGCGCGAGGATGATCGGGTGGGGCAGGTCAAGCCCGAGCAGCCGCGTTCGGAGGTCCCGCGTCGCGACGTCCACGAGCGCTCGGTTGCGCAACACGCGCCGCGCGAACGCTGCGCGGTTGCCCGCGACGCTCCGTTCGTCCTCGGCCCCGCCCGCGATGAAGTCGTAGGTCATCGCGGGCAGCGTCTCGCGCGCGACAGATTCGAATTCGTCGAGGTTCAGTGGCTCCACGGTCAGATGCGGGAGAGGCCGGGGATGCGGGGTGCGATCGCGAAGTTCAGCTGGACTGCGACGATGAACGCGATGCTTGCGTAGGTGCTGAACACGCAGAGGAGCGCGCCGAACGCGTAGAGCCCCTGGGCAACGACGATGCGGCGCTTGATGACGTGCGACGTCCCGGGCGGCAGATCGTCCTTCAGCAGCCGTGCGTGCAGGGCGTAGGCCCACGCGAAATAGAGGATCACCCCGCCAAGCAGGATGTTGACCCAATAGAGGAGGAGCGCCACGCGGAAGGAGATGAACTCCGCGAGCAGCGATGTCGAGAACGGCATGAGCGCCACGATCGCCAGGAACGCGAGCTGCAGCCACGCGAGATGGCGGTCGGCGCGGGCGAAGTAGTTGAGCTGCGTCTGCTGGCCGTTCCAGAAGATGCCGAGTGTGAGGACGCTCAGCAGGTAGGTGACGATCCGCGGCGACAGCGTCATGAGCGCGGTCGCGAGGTCCCCTTCCGAGTTGATCGGGCCAGGGTCGGGGACACGGATCTCGAGCACGATGAGCGTGATCGCGATCGCGAACACCCCGTCGCTGAGCGTCGCGATCCGTTCGAGCGCGCGTCCGGCGACCTCGTTGAACGACCTGATCAAACTCTCTGTCCTCCGCTACGAACGCAACTCTAGTGAGAGCAGATTCCGGGACAATGGGGTCATGACGCGGCGCGGCTGGCTCCTCTTCGCGGCGATGGCGGTCATCTGGGGCATCCCGTATCTGCTCATCAAGATCGCCGTCGCCGAGCTGACGCCCGCGACGCTCGTGCTCCTCCGCACGACGGTCGCCGGTCTGATCCTCGTGCCGCTCGCGGCGGTCCGTGGCGACATGCGGCCACTCCTCGCTCGCTGGCGTTGGGTCATCGCGTACACGTTCGTCGAGGTCGCCGCGCCGTGGATCCTGCTGTCCGACGCGGAGCGGCGACTGTCGAGCTCGCTCGCGGGACTGCTCATCGCGGGCGTGCCGCTCGTGGGCTCCCTGCTCGTCTGGGTCGTCGGTGGTGACGATCGACCCGATGTGCGGCGGGTCTTCGGGTTGATCGTCGGATTCGTCGGCGTGGCACTCGTCGTGGGTCTCGACGTGGCAGCCGATGATCTCATCGCCGTCGGCGAGGTTGGGCTCGTCGTGATCGGCTATGCGATCGGGCCGATGATCATCGCGCGCCGGCTCCAGGGCGCCCCGGCGGTCGGCGTCGTCGCCGCGTCGCTCGCGCTCACCGCTCTCGCGTACGCGCCCATCGGCATCGCGCAGCTGCCGGCGGCCCTGCCGTCGACACAGGTGCTGCTCGCGATCGTGGTCCTCGGGGTCGTGTGCACCGCGCTCGCGTTCCTGCTGTTCTTCGCGCTCATTGGCGAGGTGGGCCCGATCCGCGCGACGATCATCACGTACTTCAATCCGGCGGTCGCGATCGTCCTGGGCGTCCTACTCTTGAACGAGTCGTTCACCGTCGGCATCGCCGTCGGCTTCGCGCTCATCGCGATCGGCTCGTTCGTCGCCACGCGCCGCGTGCGCGGAATGGGAGAGCCGTCGACGGCGTTACCGGAAGGAGCGCCATGACCAAGCAGACCGCGACCCCATCCGATCAGGCCGGCGGCCGGATGCCCGCCCTCTACCTTGGCCACGGTGCGCCGGTGCTCGTGGACGACCCGATCTGGCCGGGTCAGCTGGCGCACTGGTCCGCGGATCTCCCGAAGCCGAAGTCCATCCTCGTCGTGTCCGCGCATTGGGAGAACGCACCGCTCACCATCGGGGCGACGACACCGGTGCCGCTCTTCTACGATTTCTACGGATTCCCGCAGAAGTACTACGACGTGAAGTACCCGGCGCCGGGAGCGCCTGACCTTGCGCTGCGGGTGCGGCAGCTCCTCCCGGGCCAGCCGATCGCCGAGGAGCCGACCCGTGGCCTCGACCACGGCGCGTACGTGCCGCTCACGGTGATGTATCCGCAGGCCGATGTCCCGGTCCTGCAGATCTCGATGCCGAGCCTCGACTCGAAGGAGCTCCTCGAGCTCGGGAAGAAGCTCGCACCGCTCCGCGACGAGGGCGTCCTCATCATGGGGAGCGGCTTCATGACCCACGGCCTTCCGTTCCTCGAGGATTTCCGTCCCGACGCGACGCCGCCGGCGTGGTCGAAGGAGTTCGACCTCTGGAGCGCCGAGACCCTCGCGAGGGGCGACGTCGACAGCCTCGTCGACTACAAGCGGCGCGCGCCCGGCGTGCGGTTCGCGCACCCGACCGTGGACCACTTCGTCCCGCTCTTCGTCGCGCTCGGCGCGAGCGTCGACAAGACGGAGTCGCCCGAGACCGTCATCGAGGGCTACTTCCTCGGCCTCTCCAAGCGTTCCGTCCAGTTCGACTGATGCCGGCGTTCGTGTGCGGGACGTGTGGCGTGCAATACGCGCCGTCGCCGCAGCCGCCCGCGCGCTGTCCGGTCTGCGACGACGAGCGGCAGTACGTCGGCTGGGGCGGTCAGCAATGGACGACGGTCGAAGAGCTCCGCGCGCGCGGCCATGCGAACGCGCTGCGGGAGCTCGAGCCGGATCTGTTCCAGCTCGCGACGACGCCGCAGGTCGCGATCGGCCAGCGCGCGCTCATCGTCCGCACGCCGACCGGGGCGGTGATGTGGGATTGCGTCACGGCCGTCGACGACGCGTCGGTCAAGGCGCTCCGCGACCTCGGCGGCCTGCGTGCGATCGCGATCTCGCATCCGCACTTCTACGCGAGCATGGCGACCTGGAGCGCCGCGTTCGATGACTGCCCGATCTACATCCACGCCGCGGACGCCCAGTGGGTCCAGTACCGCACGCCGGGGCTCGTGCTGTGGGACGGCATTCAGCGCGAGATCCTTCCCGGCGTCACGCTCGTGAACACCGGCGGGCACTTCGAGGGATCGCAGGTCCTCCACTGGGCCCAGGGCGCGGGCGGTCGCGGTTTGCTCCTCACCGGCGACTCGGTGACCGTGGTCATGGATCGCCGCTACGTGAGCTTCATGTACAGCTATCCGAACCTCATCCCGCTGCCGGCGGCGACGGTGCGGCGGATCGTGGAACGATTGCGGCCGTTCGCGTTCGAGCGGATCTACGGCGGTTGGGATGGCCGCGACGTCGTGAGCGCCGGGCGCGACGCGCTCGAGCGCTCCGCCGACCGCTACGTCCGGTGGCTCGGATGACGAGGCTGGCATGACCGTCGAGCGACTGAAGCAGCCTGTCTCGGCGGATCGACTCGACGCACTCGCCCGCGCGCTCCTCCGAGCCGCGCCGCTCTGCGCGATCTCGACCGTCTCGCCAGGCGGTCGCGCGCACGTGAACACCGCCTACTTCGCGTGGAGCGACCGGTTCGAGCTCGTCTGGCTGTCGTCGCCGGCCGCACGGCACTCGCGCAACATCGAGGTGTCCGGGACCGCGGCGATCGCCGTCTTCGATTCGCGGCAGACGTGGGGCGACCTGGATCGCGGCATCCAGCTGTTCGGCGCCGCCCGCCGGCTGCGAGGTCGGCCGGCCGACGAAGCGCGCGTCCTGTACGCGACGCGGTTCCGCGAGGCGAGGGATCTCGACAACGGGGCGTATCGCTACTACAAGCTGCGTACGCGGAAGATGAAGCTCTTCGACGAGCGGAAGCTCGGCGGCGCGACGTTCGTCACGGCGCGCATCGGAGCGGATGGCCGGCCGGTCTGGGAGCGGACCGAACGGTACGCGTGATCCTGCGGGCGACCGCGCTGCTCATCGACCTCGACAACACGCTCGTTCCCGAGCTGCCGAACTACGGTGCCGCGTTCGCCGCCGCGTGCGGTGAGCTGGCGCGCGACCGCGGGCTCGAGATCACGGCGCTGCGCGACGCGGTCTTCCGTGCCGCTGGCGAGCGGTGGCTCGCGTCACCCGTCGCCGAGTACTGCCTTCGTCTCGGCATCGGCTCGCCGACGAGCCTGCTCAGCGACTTCCCGGGTCAGGCGAGCGAGCTCGCGTACCTTCGCGGGTGGGCGCCCGACTACCGGCAGGACTCGTGGCGCGACGGCCTCGGCGCCGCGGGGGTCGTCGATGTCGATGCGCTCGCCGTGCCGTTGAGCGAAGCGTTCCGCCAGCGGTTCAGGGAGCGCTGCCCGCCCTACGCGGACGCCGTGCCCGCGGTCGAGCGTCTGGCGTCGAGGTATGCGCTCGGCGTCGCGACGAACGGGCCCGCGGACGTGCAGCGCATCAAGCTGATCGTGTCCGGACTGCGGCGGTTCTTCTCGGTCGTCGTCGCGTCCAGCGACGTGGGGTCCGGAAAGCCAGAGCGCCGCATCTTCGACGTCGCGGTCGCGCAGCTCCGCGTAGCGCCGGCCGACGTGCTGGTCGTCGGCGACAGCCTCGAAAACGACGTCGCCGGCGCGCGCACGGCCGGCCTGCGCTGTGTGTGGGTCAACCGGGCCGGGGCCGACCGAGATCCGGCCTGTGTACCGGAGGCGGAGATCCGGACCCTCGCCGACCTGCCCGCGCTCCTCGGTTAAGCGAACGGCGTCCCGAACCGCTCGCGGCTCGCGACTTCGCGGAGCGGCTTGCGGTTCTTGTGGCCGCGTCCGATGGTGGCCTCGGGATAGCCGAACGGGCACACCGCGAGCGCCCAGTGCGTCTCCGGGACGCCGAGGAGCTTCTCCACCTCGGGCAGCGGGCCGAAGCCGACCCAGTTCGAGCCGACGCCGTCCGACCACGCGGTGAGGATCATGTTCTGGACGGCCCGGCTGGCGTCCGAGATGACGAGCCTGCTTGCCTTTTGGAGTAGCACGACGATCGCGAACGACGCGTCCGCCGTGTAGCGGCCCGTCTTGATGATCTCGCCGAGCGCGCGCAGGGTCGCGCGCTCCTGGACCACGACGAAGTGCCACGGCTGGGCGTTCATGGCGCTCGCCGAGAGCCGGCCAGCCTCCACGATCCGACGCACGACGTCCTCGGGAACGCTCTTGCCGCTGTAGCTGCGCACCGCGAGCACGGTACGCACGACTTCAAAGACCTCCATCTGTCGCCCTCCGGGACCAATGTCCTTAGGGAATCTTTACCCCGTCACGGCGCCGTGCTCTGTAGGCTCACGTGCATGTCGAACGGAGGTCCACGGTGAGCCTGCGGACCGTCAGGCGGATCCTCGCAGTCACCACTGTCGCACTCATCGCCGCCGCGTGCGGCGCGGCATCGGTCGCCGTCGATCCCACGGCCGCTCCAACGAGCGCGGCGCCGAGCACCGCGACGTCCACCGCGACGGGGGCGTCGAGCGCGCTCATCTGGACCGTGACGGACGCGTCGAAGGTGACGGTGCGCGTCCGCGAGCAGCTCGCCAGCCTCAACCTCCCATCGGACGCCGTCCTCGTCGCGACCGGCGCCAAAGGCGCGTTCACGGTGAACGATGACGGCACCTTCGCGACCGGCTCCCAGATCACCTTCGACGTGACATCGCTCACCAGCGATCAGTCGCAGCGCGACAGCTTCGTGAAACAGAGCGTTCTCAACACGCGCCAGTTCCCGACCGCGACCTTCGTGCCGACCAAGGCCACCGGCCTCACGCTGCCCCTTGCCGCCACCGCTCACTCGACCTTCACGCTCACGGGCAAGCTCACGATCCACGGCACGACGAAGGACGTCACGTTCACCGTCGACTGCACGAGGAGCGGTGGCGACCTCACCGCCACGGCCACGCTCGCCCCGACCGTCAAATTCGGCGACTTCGGCATGCAGCAGCCCGCGGCCCCCGGCCGCGTACTCAGCGTGGTCGACGAGATCAAGATGACCGTCGACCTCGTCGCGACCGGACCGAAGGGCTAACCCGATGAAACGCTTCGCCATCGACGACGACGACCGTCCGGTCGGACGGATCCTCACTCGGCGCGAGATCCTGGCGTTGCTCGGTGGGTCCGCGCTGGTCGCGGCGTGCGCGCCGAGCGCGCTCAGCTCACCGTCGGCCACGGCCGCCGCGACGCAGGCCGCGGCCACGACCGCCGCGGCTTCCGCCGCTGGGTCCGCGGCGGCCGTCCTCCCGTCGTGCGTCGTTCGGCCGGCGCTCACCGAGGGTCCGTACTTCGTGGACGAGAAGCTGAACCGTTCGGACATCCGCTCCGATCCGGCGACCAACGCGCTGAAGCCTGGCGTGACGCTCGCGCTCACGTTCCTCGTCTCGAAGGTCAGCGGGACCTCGTGCGCCGCCCTCGCGAATGCGACCGTCGACGTCTGGCACTGCGATGCGCTCGGTGTGTACTCGGACGCGACCGACCCCAGCTTCGGCAGCACGAAGGGGACGAAATTCCTCCGCGGCTATCAGACGACCGACGCGACCGGTACCGCGAAGTTCACGACCATCTGGCCGGGGTGGTACCAGGGCCGCGCGGTGCACATCCACTTCAAGATCCGAACGACCGCGGCGAACGGGCAGGTCTCGGACTTCACCTCGCAGCTCTTCTTCATCGAGACGCTGAACGACCAGATCTTCGCGCAGACGCCGTACTCGCAGAAGGGCGGCGCGGGCAGGCTGCGGAACGAGGGCGACGGCATCTTCCAGGGAAGCGGCGGCAAGCTCACCCTCGCCCCGACGACGACGGCCGACGGCTACGCCGCGACCTTCGATATCGGACTGACCGCCTGATCTGAACGCACGGGCTAGCCTGTGCGCTCCGTGCCACTTCGCATCGGAGTCATCGGGACAGGCTTCGCCGGCTCGACGCACGCTCGCGCTTGCATCGGCCTCCCCGGCGCGCGCCTGACCGTGATCGCGGCGGCGACGGTCGCCGAGGCCGAGCCGCTCGCGAGCGAGCTCGGCGCGCGGGTCGCTCCCGATGCCGTCGCGCTATGCGCGAGCGAGGACGTGGACCTCGTCGTGGTGGCCTCACCGACCTACCTGCATGCGGAGCACGTCATGGCGGCCGCCCGAGCGGGCAAGCATGTCTTTTGCGAGAAGCCGATCGCCCGCACGCTCGAGGACGCGCGCGCGATGGTCCAGGCGTGTGACGTCGCCGGCGTGCGGCTCGCGACCGGCCACGTGGTGCGCTTCTTCCCGGAATACCTGCGGGCGAAGGAGCTGCTCGATGCGGGAACACTCGGACGGGTCGCCGTCGCGACGCTGACCCGCGGAACGGTGTCCGTCGGCGCCGCTCGCGCGTGGTACCTCGACCCGATGAAGAGCGGCGGCGTCGTGCTCGACCTCATGCTCCACGACCTCGACGTGTTGCGCTGGTGGTTCGGCGAGCCCACCCGCATCTACGGGAAGCGGCTCACCGGTGGTGGTGCCCTCGACTATGCCCTCGCGACCGTGCGGTACGAGGACCGGCCGATCGTGCAGCTCGAGGCCAGCTGGGCCGAGCACGGCGGCTTCCGCACCACGTTCGAGGTGCGGGGCGATCGCGGGATGCTCGTGCACGATAGCCGTGCGGCCGCGCCGTTCGTCGTGCAGTCGCCCGCAGGCGACGCCGGCACCGGCGTGATCCCGACCCCGACGCTGCGCGAAACGCCATACCGTCGTCAGCTGCGCGATCTGACGGAGCGCCTCGCGCGCAACGAGCCGCCGTTGGTGGACGGGCGCGAAGGGCTGCGCTCCCTCGGTCTCGGCCTCGCGGTCCTCGAGTCCGCCGATCGCGGCGACGTCGTCCCGTGGACGGTGCCGGCGTGAAGAAGCTGCGCGTCGGGCTCGTGTCGTGGGCCCACGTGCACGCTCCCGGGCTCGCGCGAAGCCTCGCCACGCTTCCGCAGGTCGAGTTCATCGGATCGTTCGACGAGACCGGGGCAGCCCACGACGGCGGGACGTATCCGAGCGTCGACGCACTCCTGAAGGAGAGCGAGGCGGTCGTGATCGCCTCAACGAACGCCGCTCACCGCCGGTACGCGATCGCCGCTGCGAAGGCGGGCGTCCACGTGCTCTGCGAGAAGCCGCTCGCCACGACGGTTGCCGATGCGCGGGCGATGATCGACGCCTGCCTCCGGTCCGGAGTACAGCTCGGCACCGCACTTCCGGTCCGCAGCAGCCCGGCGATCGTCGCCCTGAAGGACGCCATCGCTCGTGGGATGTTCGGCAGGATCCGCGCGGTGCGGGCGACGAACCCCGGCCAGTATCCCGGCCGCTGGTTCGGCGACCCGGTCGAGGCCGGCGGCGGCGCGGTGATGGACCACACCGTCCATCTCGCCGATGCGCTGCGCTGGGTGCTCGCGGACGAGGTCGTCCGCGTGCATGCCGAGCTCGGCTCGTTCCTGTACAGCCTGCCGGTGGAGGACTGCGGGTTGCTCACGCTCGATCTGGAGAGCGGCGCGTTCGCGTCCATCGATTGCAGCTGGTCGCGTCCGGCGACGTACCCGACCTGGGGCGGCGTCACGATGCACGTCGTCGGCGAACGGGCCACCGTCGACGTCGACGTGTTCCGCCAATCGCTCGCGCACTACGACGATGCCGCCGGCGCCGCGACGCTCGTCGGTTGGGGCGACGATCTGAACGCGATCATGGTCGGCGGCTTCGTTGATGCGCTCATCGCCGGACGCCCGGTACCGATCGACGGTTCAGATGGGCTGCGTTCGCTCGAGGTCGTCGTGGCTGCGTACCGTTCGGCCGAGCTCGGCCGGCCGGTGGCGATCGCCGAGGTCGCTTAGCTCGGCTTCCGGTACTTCACGCCGAGTCGGTCGAGGAGCTTGAATGCTGCGGGCAGGCGCTTCTGGAATGAGTCCCAGTCGCGTGCCTCGTGCGGCGACCAGGCGATCTCGGCGAGCGCGAGCACGCGCGGGTAGGCCATGTACTCGACCTGATCTGGCGTGGCCATGTACTCGGTCCAGACGCAAGCCTGCGGTCCGAGGACGTGCGTCGCCTCGGCGGCGCTGAGCTCGGCGGCGACGGGCTCGTAGCGGTAGGTGTCCTCGATCGGGGTCATCCCGCCGATCGCGAGCGGCTCGTGCTCGGGGTCGGCCTGGTAATGGTCGAAGTACAGGTCCTCCTGCGGGACCATGACCACGTCGTGGCCCTGCTTCGCCGCGGCGATCCCGCCCTTCGTTCCTCGCCACGACATCACCGTCGCGTTCGGCGCGAGCCCGCCCTCCAGGATCTCGTCCCAGCCGATGAGCCGCCGGCCGTTCGCGTTCAAGAATCGCTCGATCCGGCGGATGAACCAGCTCTGCAGCTCGTCTTCGTCCGCGAGCTTCTCCTTCTTGATGATCTCTTGCGCGGCGGGGCTCTCCTGCCACCGCTTCTTCGGCGCCTCGTCGCCGCCGACGTGGATGTACTCACTGGGGAAGATGTCCATGACCTCGCGCAGGATGTCCTCGAGGAAGGCGAACGTCCCATCGCTCGGCGAGAACACCTCGTCTGAGATGCCCCACGTCGTGCGCACCTCGAACGGACCGGGCACGTTCGCGAACTCCGGATACGCGGCAAGCGCCGCGAGGCTGTGGCCCGGCATCTCGATCTCCGGCAGGACGGTGACGCCTCGTTCCTTCGCGTACGCGACGACGTCGCGCGCCTGGTCCTGGGTGTAGAAGCCGCCGTGGCGTGTGCCGTCGTAGCCCTTCGGGCCGCGCCGCGCGTGGCCGACGATCGTCTCCTTGCGCCACGCGCCGACCTCGGTGAGCTTCGGGTACTTCTTGATCTCGAGACGCCAGCCCTGGTCCTCAGTGAGGTGCCAGTGGAAGGTGTTCAGCTTGAACGCCGCGAGCAGATCGATGTACCGCTTGATGAACTCGACCGGGAAGAAGTGCCGGCCCACGTCGAGGTGGAGGCCGCGGTACGGGAAGCGGGGTGCGTCCTCGATGCGGGCCGCCGGGATGGCCGTTGGCGATGCCGCGACCAGCTGGCGCAGCGTCTGGATCCCGTAGAAGAGGCCGCGCGGATCCCGTGCCGACAGGTCAATGCGCTCGGGTTTGATGTCGAGCAGGTAGGCCTCGACGCCGGCCGGCGCGTCCGAGCGCAGCGCGAGGGTGATCCCTCCCCCGGCACCGCCACCGACAGTGGCGTTGATCCCGCCGAGCTCGCGGAGGTAGCCCGCGAGGAGGTCCGCGAGGCGGCGCAGGTCGCGGTTGCCTTCGTCCGAGACGCGGATGCGGAGTCCCTGCGCGGGCGGGAACGCGCTGTCACGCGCCTCGAGCAAGCGCGGCCACGGGATGAGGGGATAGCGGGTCGGGTCCACGAGCGCCACCCTAGGTCGTCGCGGCGAACGCTGCGGACGCGTGACCTAAATGACCAGAACGCGCGGAACGACCGAATCGCTGTACGTGGCGGCCGCGTGCGCTCAGGGTGTCCGAACGGTGGCGGAGGCTGGCGCGACGGGCGCGGCGATCGAGCTGCACGGGGTCACGAAGCGATTCGTGTCGCCCTCCGGCAAGTCGTTCACTGCCCTGCGCGACCTCGACCTCACGGTGGCAGCCGGCGAGTTCTGCGCCGTCGTCGGTCCCACCGGCTGCGGCAAGTCCACGACCCTCGCCCTCATCTCCGGGCTCGAGCCGCCGAGCCTCGGCACGATCACCGTCTTCGGCGAGCCGGTGAAGTCTGTCGGCCGAAGCGTCGGGTACGTGTTCCAGCGTGACGCCGTCTTTCCCTGGAAGAACGTGCTCGAGAACGTGGCGATGGGTCCGCGGTTCCGTGGGGCCGGCACCGAGGATGCGAACACGCAGGCGCGCGAATGGATCGCGCGCGTCGGGCTCGCCGGCTTCGAGCGCTACTACCCGCACCAGCTCTCGGGCGGGATGCGCAAGCGTGTGGCGCTCGCCCAAACGCTCATCAACCAGCCGCGGATCCTGCTCATGGACGAGCCCTTCAGCGCGCTCGACGTCCAAACCCGAGCGCTCATGGAGAACGAGCTGCTCGAGCTCTGGGCATCGACGGGAGCCTCCGTCGTCTTCGTGACCCACGATCTCGAAGAGGCGATCGGCCTCGCCGACCGCGTCGTCGTGATCACCGCGGGGCCGGGAACGGTCAAGGGAACGTACCGCGTCGATCTGCCGCGGCCCCGGAACATCGCCGAGGTCCGTTTCCAGCCGCGCTTCATCGAGATCTACGAGGAGATCTGGAAGGACCTTCGAGATGAGGTCCTCGTCAGCTATGAGCGCTCCAAGCACCTCGTCGCGCCTTAGCCCGTTGGTGCAGACCAGCGCGGTCGCCGACGATTTCGACGTCGCGCGGGCGAGAGCCTACGAGCGCCGCCGCCGGCTGGTGCTCATCCTTCGCCTCGCCCTCGCGGTCGTGATCGTCGGGACCTGGGAGCTCACGACGCGGACCGGCTGCCACGGGCCGGACAGCGCCACGTGCGTCGTGGATCCGTTCTTCTTCGGTCAACCGTCCGGGATCTGGAGCCAGTTGGTCTCGTGGGTGCAGAAAGGCACCGCCCAGGGTCCTTTATGGGAGCAGATCGCGGTGACCCTGGAGGAAACCGTCCTCGGCTTCGCCATCGGAGTGATCCTCGGCATCATCTTCGGCGTCGCGCTCGGCCGCAACCGGCTTCTGTCCGACGTGCTCGGCCCCTACATCAACGTGCTGAACGCGATGCCTCGGATCGTGCTCGGCTCGATCTTCGCGATCGCCCTCGGCCTCGACATCCAGTCGAAGGTCGCGCTCGCCGTCGTGCTCGTCTTCTTCGTCGTGTTCTTCAACGCGTTCCAGGGCGTGCGGGAGGTCGATCGTGACCTGCTCGCGAATGCCCGGATCCTTGGCGCCAGCCAGAGCCAGCTGTCGCGACACGTCATCCTGCCGTCCGCGCTGTCGTGGATCCTCACGAGCCTCCACACCAGCTTCGGCTTCGCCCTCGTGGGCGCGATCGTCGGCGAATACCTCGGTGCGAGAAAGGGCATCGGCCTGATGATCGCGACGGCCCAGGGAACGTTCAACGCGAACGGCGTCTTCGCCGCAATGGTCATCCTCGCGATCATCGCGATCATCGCGGAAGCGCTCATCGTGCGACTCGAGAATTACCTCATCAAGTGGCGTCCGAACGCGATCAACAACCCAACGAACATGTAGCGCACAAATAGGAGGAGGACATATGCGATCCCGTTTTCCGGCACTCGTGCTCATCACCAGCCTGATCGCCGCAGCGTGCGGAGGTTCGGCGGGTACCGCCGGCCCGGCGGCGACCACCGCGGCGGGGACCGCCGCCGCGACCAAGCCGGCCCCCGCGAAGGTGTCGATCATGGTGGGCGGGCTCAACAAGCAGATCTACCTGCCGAACAAGCTCACTGAGGCGCTCGGATACTTCGGTGACCAGAACCTCACGGTCGACCTCATCGACGAGCCGTCCGGAAAGGACACGACGGTCGAGGTCGTCGCCGGCAACGTCGACTTCGGATCCGGCTCGTACGACCACACCATCGACATCGCAGCCGCGGGCAAGTCGATCACCATGGTCGCGCTGCTCCTTCAGGAGCCCGGGGAGTTCGTCATGGTCTCGGCGCAGAAGGCCGCCACGATCAAGTCCCCGAAGGACTGGAAGGGCACCAACGCCGGCGTCACCTCGATCGGCTCCGGCACGCACACGCTCATGCGCGTGATGGCGATCAAGGCCGGCCTGGCTCTCGCCGACGTGAACTACGTCGCGGCCGGGGCGGGGGACACGTTCATCGCCGCGATGAAGCAGGGCAAGATCGACGTCGGCATCACGACCCAGCCGACGGTGCTCCGCATGCAGAAGACCGGTGACGGGCAGCTCCTCGTCGACCTGTCCAAGCCCGAGACGACCCGCGCGGCGCTCGGCGGCGATTACCCGTTCATCTCGCTGTTCGCGCGCGCCGATTACATCGCCAAGAACAAGGACATCGTCCAGCGCGTCGTCAACGCGTACGTGAAGACGCTCAAGTGGATCGGGTCGCACACGCCGCTCGAGATCGCCGAGAAGCTCCCGACGGACTACTACGGCGGCGACAAGGACGGGTACGTCCAGGCCCTCAAGGACAGCATGGGGATGTTCAGCCCTGACGGGAAGATGACCAAGGGCGCTCCGGAGTTCGAGCTGAGCCTGCTGAAGCAGTTCAACGAGAATGTCCAGAAGAACCCGAACATCGATCTCTCGACGACCTACACCGACGAGTACGTCAACGCCGCGAAGTGACCGATCGTCGAGGAGCGCCGGCCCTGCTCAGTGGGGTCCGGCACTCCTCGTCACGCTCGTCGTTATTCTCTCGGCCTGCACCGCGAGCGCCCCTCAGCCGTCGGGGGCGCCCGCCGCCCTGGGGCTATTGAAGATCGGCATCCTCGTTCCGTTCACCGAGTCGGCGATCGACTCGGACATCGGCGCGTCGCAGCGCCGGGCCGCCGACCTCTACCTGAAGCTGAAGGGCGGCGCCCTCGCCGGCCGGGACGTGCAGCTCGTGTACAACGACGAGTCGGCGCTCGACCCGACGGTCAACCAGGTCCGCATCAAGCAGTTCCTCGACCAGGATCACGTGGAGCTGCTGCTTGGAGGCGTGGGAACGCCGGCCGCTTACTTGCTACGCGATACGGCCGAAGCGTCGAAGATCGTCTACATCGATACGAACGCCAGCGCGAACGCCCTGACCCGCGCGACGGCGGGCTGCGCACCGAGCTGCAAGAGCACGTTCGTGTTCCGGAGCGCACCCTCCTCGTGGCAGCTGAGCGAGCCGCTTGGCGAGTGGGCTGCGAAGAGCGGGCGGCGGGACTACTTCGTTGTGAACGCCGACGACGCGTTCGGTGCCGAGTCGGCGGCTGCCTTCATCGAGGGGCTGGCGAAGAGCGGCGGCAGAGCGACCGGCCGGAGCGCCGTGCCGCCGAAGAGCGGTGCGGATTGGGCAAAGGTCATCGCTGCCGTGAAGGCGCAGCCGACGAAGAACGTCTTCGCCGCCTTCATCACGGACGACGCCGAAGGGTTCATCGGCGCGTGGGATACGGCAGGCATGCGTACCGCGGGGTACACGCTCGTCGGGCCCGGTCCGCTGGCCGACGTCCAGGTCGTGAACGCGACGAAGCAGGCCGCGATCGGCATCACGACAGCGTTCCCATGGTCGATCGAGATCGACACGCCGGAGAACAAGGCCTTCGTCGACGAGTTCAAGAAGGCCTACAAGGACGATGCGACCGGCCAGCCACTCGCGCCCGACGGCTATGCCGTCGAGATGTGGGACGCGATGCAGGTGCTCGACACTGCCCTGAAGGCGACGAAGGGCGCTACGAAGAACACCGATGCCCTCATCAAGGCGGTCGAGGCCGTGTCGTTCAGGAGCCCCGGAGGGGACTTCGCGTTCGATCGATCGACCCATAACCCCGTCGAGGACGTGTACATCCGAGAGGTGAAGACGTCGGGCGGTGCGCTCGTGAACGCGATCGTCGACAAGATCGGGAGCGTGAAAGATCCGGGGCAGTAGCCGGTGACGGTACGCTAGGGCCCGAGGACATGCGTTCGCATCGCGTTCTTCCATTCCCGCGCGTCATGCCGTCGCCGTCGCTGCGCTGGCTCCGGCAGCTCTCCGTGTCGTCGCAGCTCCTGCTCCTGCAGGTCGCGATCGTGGCCGCCACGGTGGTCATCGGCGCGTTCGCCTCGTACGCGCTCGTCTCGTCGCAGATCGACGACCAGTACAAGCAGCGCGCGCTCGCCATCGCGTATGCGGTGGCGGCGACGCCTGACATCGTCGAGGCGATGAACGACCCCGAGCCGTCGAAGGCGATCCAGCCGATCGCTGAGGCGATCCGCCGCTCCGTCGGAGCCGACTTCGTCGTCGTCGCGAACAAGGACGGGATCCGCTATTCGCATCCGAACCCGGAGAACATCGGCAAACGCGTGTCCACCGACCCGAGCGTCACGCTCGCCGGCGACGTCTTCGTCGGCTACCAGGAAGGCACGCTCGGCCGATCGCTCCGCGCGAAGGTCCCGATCATCAGCGGCGGCGAGGTCATCGGGATCGTGTCGGTCGGCTTCCTCGACACGCAGCTGGCGCAGAAGCTGGCGCAGGCCCTGCCGACGATGACCCTGACGGTCCTCCTCGCGCTCGCGCTCGGGATCGGAGGGTCGCTCATCCTCGCGAGGCGGATCGATCGTCAGACGTTTGGGCTCGGTCCGCGCGAGATCACCGGCCTCCTCGAGCAGCGGGACGCGATGCTGCACGGCATCCACGAGGGTGTCCTCGCGCTCGACACGGCAGGACGGGTCGCGCTTGCGAACGACGAAGCGCTCCGTCTCCTCGGCCTCCCCGCATCGATAGAAGGCCACGCGCTCCGCGACCATGTTCCCGCCGGGCGGGTCCGCGATGTGCTCGAAGGCACGGCGACGGGCGTCGATCAGGTCGCGCTCGCCGGGGATCGGACGCTCGTCGTCAACCGGAGGCCGGTGACCATCCGCGGCTCCGACGTGGGCGCGGTCGTGACGCTTCGTGATCGCACGGAGCTCGAGGGTGTGCTCCGGGAGCTCGACACCGTGCGCGGCCTCGCACAGGCGTTGCGCGCCCAGGCGCACGAGTTCTCGAACAAGCTGCATGTCGTCGGCGGCCTGATCGAGCTCAGCAGGCTGGACGAGGCCGTCCGATTCGTCGCGGAGACGTCGCTCGTGCATCAGGAGCTCATCGACCTCGTGCAGGAGCGCATCGCGGATCCGGCACTCGCGGCCCTGCTGCTCGCGAAAGCCACGCTTGCTTCTGAACGCCGCGTCGAATTCCGCCTCGCCAGCGATGCCCGCCTGCCGGTGCACATCACCGACGTCCGCGACGTGATCACCGTCGTTGGCAATCTCGTGGACAACGCGATCGACGCCGCGTCGGGCTCGACGAACGCGTGGCTCGAGGTGAGCGTGCGCGCTGAGCCCGACGGCATCGCCGTGCGGGTGCGCGACTCGGGGCCGGGCATCGACGAGCCGGTCGTCGACGAGATCTTCCGGGAGGGATTCACCACGAAGGGCGGGGGAGCGCACTACGGGATCGGCCTCGCGCTCGTCCGTCAGGTCGCGCAGCGGAGCGGTGGCTGGGTGCGCGTCGCCAACGACGGCGGTGCGGTGTTCACCGCCTTGATCCCGGTGCCGGCCACATGAGCGCACCGCTGGCGCCCGGTGCGATCCGCACGCTGATCGTCGACGACGACTTCCGGGTGGCGGAGATCCATCGCGGCTTCATCGAGCGTCTCGCATCGTTCTCGGTCGTCGGGCTCGCGCACACGGCGCGCGAGGCGCTCGACCGTGCGGAGCGCGACCGACCCGACCTGGTCCTCCTCGACATCTACCTGCCAGATCGCTCCGGCCTCGAGGTGCTGCGCGAGCTTCATGCCACGGGCCGGGCGCCGGTCGACGTGATCGCGATCACAGCCGCCAACGACGTGGAGACGCTCCGTTCGGCGCTGCAGGGCGGCGTCGTCCACTACCTCGTGAAACCCTTCCAGTTCAACGCCTTCCGCGAGAAGCTGGAGAGCTACGCCGCGTTGCGATCGCGTCTTCGCCAGGTGCGAGAGGTAGATCAGCAGGAGATCGACGACCTCTACGCGACGCTGCGCTCCGGCTCGTTGTCCGAACTCCCGAAGGGTCTCTCGCCTGCGACCTTGGCGCTCGTCGCGCGCACGCTGCGCGAGAGCGACCGCGACCTGTCGGCTGAGGATGTCGCCGAGCGGACGGGCGTGAGTCGGGTCACGTCGCGCCGATACCTCGATCGCCTCGCCCGATCGGGACTCGTCGGAGTGACCATGCGGTATGGCAAGGCCGGGCGCCCCGAGCACCGCTATCGCTGGGCTGATCCAGTCGCGGCGGGCGGCTCCTAGCGGCTGCCAGTCGTGGACCACCGCGGCCGCGCGGCGCTTGACCGAAATGGTAAGTCGCCACTAACCTAATGCCGTGGACGATGCGCTGCGCGCGATCGCGGAGCCGAGACGACGCGAGATCCTCCGCCTCGTCTGGCATCAGGAGCGCTCGGTCGGCGATATTGCGTCGCACTTCGAGGTCACGCGTCCGGCGATCTCACAGCACCTGCGGGTCCTGGAGGATGCCGGGCTCGTCACGCTGCGGCGTGACGGCAGGCGCAGCATCTACCGCGCACGGCGCGGCGCCATGCAGGACCTGCGCACCTACTTGACGGCGTTCTGGGATGCCGAGCTCGCCGGGCTGAAGGCGGCGGCCGAGCGCGCCGAACGGGAAAAGGGGAGCCATGAGCATCGACGTCGACGTCATTGAGCGCGTGATCGACATCGCCGCGTCGCCGGAGACCGTGTTCACGCTGCTCACCGATCCGAGCGAGTACGTCAAGTGGAAAGGACGCGCCGCGAAGCTCGATCCGCGCGCCGGCGGCGAGTTCCACGTGTCGTTCAAGGACGCGGCCGTGCGCGGGGAGTACGTCGAGGTCGTCCCGAACCGGCGGGTCGTGTTCACGTGGGGCTGGGAAGCGCCGGGGGCAGCCGTCGGACCGGGTGGCTCGACCGTGGAGATCGACCTAGAGCCGCACGGCAAAGGCACGCGCCTGCGGCTCGTACATCGTGGCCTGCCGGCGGCCGAGCTCGCGAGCCACACCGAAGGCTGGGACTACTTCCTGCCGCGGCTCACCGCCGTGGCCGAGGGGAGGCCACTACCGGCGACAAGCTGACACGCGCTGTCAAAGAGGAGCGGGTAATCAAAGGGGAGTTATCAAATGGGCAATCCAGTCACGAACTTCGAGATCAACAGCGCGGACCCGGCGAAGGCGCGCACGTTCTATAGCGATGTCCTCGGCTGGAAGATGAACTTCATGCCCGAGAACAACTACACGTTCATCGATACCGACGCGGGCGGCAAGGGCATCGGCGGCGGCATCGGGCCGCTACGCGGTCCGAAGCCGTTCGTCACGTTCTACGTCGTGGTCGCCGATCCCGCCGCCACGCTGAAGAAGGCCACCCAGGCCGGCGCCAAAGAGGTGTTCCCGGCGACGAAGGTCGGGCCGACCACCACGATCGCGCTGTTCAGCGACCTCGATGGGAACGTGATCGGACTGACCGACGGGAAGTAACCTCCGTAGTACCGTGAGACCGAGTGGTCTCACCTGAGCAGTTCCCGGACCCCGCAATCGATGCAGCGCCCGCGAGCGGCGACGCGATGGCCGTGCTCGCGGGCGGCTGCTTCTGGTGCGTAGAGGCGGTGTACCTGCAGCTCGACGGTGTGACCTCGGTGAAGTCCGGATACGCCGGCGGCACCGCGGACACCGCGGACTACGAGACCGTGTGCTCGGGCACGACCGATCACGCGGAGGCGGTCGAGATCCGGTACGACCCGACCAAGCTCACATACGGGAAGCTGCTGAAGGTGTTCTTCTCCATCGCCCACGATCCGACCACGCGCGACCGCCAGGGCCCGGACGTCGGGCGGCAGTACCGGTCGGCGATCTTCTACGCGAACGACGAACAGAAGCGGGTTGCTGAGGCGTACATCAGCCAGCTCGACGCGGCGAAGCTCTTTGACCGGCCGATCGTCACCGAGGTCGTGCCGCTCGAGCGGTTTTACGAGGCCGAGACCTACCACCAGAACTATGCCGCGCGAAACCCAGGCCAGCCGTACATTGCCTACACCGCGGCGCCCAAGGTGAAGAAGGTCCGCCAGTACTACGCGGACCAGCTCAAGCCCGGCTAGCGGGCGCTCCTATCGAAGGAGCGTGACGATCACCGCGAGCACGACCTGGGCGAGGAGCGCGTGCCCGACGTCGATCCCCCAGAGCGCCCACGACCGCTTCGCGAACACCGTGTTCGCCGTCATGTAGCTGAGGAAGAACCCGGCCCAGACGACAAGCCCGAGCACGACGCCGTCTCCGGCCGTGGTCGCCTTCAGATTGAGCGCGAGGACCGCCATCACGAACGAGTTCAGCGTGCCCGAGAGGATCGACAGGATGAAGTCCGGGCCCGGCGTGAGCTGCTCGCCCGGCCGGCCCATGTACGCGATCCAGCGATCGCCGAAGACCTTGGGCATGAACCACACGAAGCCGATGACCAGGAGCGCGATGTTCCCGACGATGACCCCGACCCAGTTCACGGCGAAGCTCAATGCCATGTGTGCCTTCCCTCCGTGCTCGCGACGGCGCGATGGTACGTCGGCGGGCTAGAAGCCGAGCGCCTCGCGGACGAGGATCGCGGTCGTCCGGCCTGCCCGGGCGTCGCGGTTCGTGATGAGGACCTTGCTCACGTAGCTGTCCACGCCAAATATCGCGCGCAGCCGCTCGCTCTCGAGCGGGAGGGCATGGTCGTAGGTCCGCCGCATCGCCTCATCGAGATCTGTCACGACCTTCTGCGCGCCGATCACGAGGATGAGCCTGCCCGCGCCTGCCGCGTACGGACCGATCTGGCTTCCGCTGTTCGACGCGGTGACGAGCTTGCCGTCCTCGGTGACGGCCGTCACGCTGCCGAGCATGATGTCTCGGGCGCCGCGCCGAGCCTGCGGATCTCGCGGCCCTGGGTCGCGCGGTCCATCGAGGAGAGCTGCTTGCGGAGCCAGGTGATCCTCGGCGATGCCTCGAGCTCCGCTTGGATCCCGGTCTGTTGCAGCGTCTTGGACGCCCCGCTGTGCACCTCGGCGCCGTCCGGAATGCGCTCCAGCACTTCGCGCTTCGCGTCCGCGGCAGTGTCCACGACGACCGCCTCGATGTTGTTCGCGCGTAGCGCGGCGGCGGCGCGCTGGATCCGCTCTTCGGAGGCAGGGGAGGTGAAGTCCACCGTCGATTCAGAGACCACGGCGACGAAAACACGTGACGAAACCGACGTATTCCCGGCGCCGCGGTCTGGCATACGGCTTGCCTTGACGACCGCCCGATGGACAACATGCCCACTGGGCACACCGCCAACACGACGCTCTGCCGTTGCAGCCGCTGCACTCGCGACTGCCTCGTGCTGAGCTCGCTTCCGCCGCGCATCGCGCGGGTCCTACGCCAGGCGATCGACTCCAGCCGTTAGCTCAGGCGCGCTGCGTTCGGACGGTGGGGCGCGCCAGGAAGACCTGCGACGCGACGGCGATGGCGAAGAGCGCCAGGCCTGCGATGTCTGCGACGACGCCGGGTGCGAGCAGCAGCAGGCCCGCGGCGACGAGCACGCCGCGCTCGATGAGCCTGGTGGGCTTGAGCAGATAGCCGCCGACGCCGGAGACGATCGCGATGATCCCGGCGATGGCCGAGATCGACGCGACGATGGCCTCGACGACGCTCGTGTCGCGCCACAGGATCGCCAGCCCACCGGGCTGCGTGAACATGAACGGCACGAGGAAGCACGGGAGCGCGTACTTCCAGGTGAGCATCATCGTCTTGTACGGATTCCCGCCGGTGATCGCGGCCGCGGCGAACGGTGAGAGCGCGACGGGCGGCGACACCTCGCTGAGCACCGCGTAGTAGAAGACGAACATATGTGCGGCGGGCGGAGGGACCCCGAGCGTGACCAGTGCGGGGATCACCGTCGGTACGGCGACGAGATACGTTGCCGTGATCGGGAGGGACAAACCGAGGACCCACAGCACGACCCCGGCGATGACGAGCGTGAGCACGAGGTTGCCGAGGCCGAGGGTCAGGATGAGGCTCGAGATCTTCAGGCCGAGGCCCGTCTGCAGGAGGATGCCGACGGCGATGCCCGCGACCGCGGTCGTCGCCGCGATCGACAGCACCTGCCGCGTGCCGGCCGAGAGCGCTGCGACCAGCTTGCGTGGCGTGAGCGACGTCTCCTTGCGGATGTAGGGCACCACGATCGCGAGGAGGATCGACCAGAAGATCGCCGTGATCGTGCTGAACCCGAGGAGCAGGAACGCGATGATCGCGAAGAGCGATGTGTACTGGTACCAGTAGCGCTTCGTGAGCCACCAGAAGCCGGGCGCGTCGAGCACGATCGGTTGGGCCTTCAGCCGGCGCGCGTCGATCTCGATCGTGAGCAGGATGCCGAGGTAGAAGAGGATCGTCGGCATCATCGCCATGATCACGACGTCGAGGTAGCTGATGCGCAGGAGCTCGGCCATGATGAACGCTGCCGGTCCGAGCACCGGTGGCGAGATGACCGCCCCGATGCCGCCGGCCGAGAGGATCGCCCCCGAGGATTCACGATCGTGGCCGGCCTTCTTCAGCATCGGGTAGGCGATCGCCCCGAGGGTGACCGTCGTCGCGACGCCCGAGCCGGATACGGTGCCAAGAAGGAATGAGGCCACGGTCACCGTCCGCGCCGCGCCGGTCGGCCGTCTGCCCGTCAGCGCGAACGCGAGATCGACGTAGAACTTGCCGGCGCCGGTGTAGTCGAGGATCGCGCCGTAGATCGTGAACAGGATGATGAAGGTGGCAGCGACGAGCAGCGGCTGCCCGAGCATCCCCTCGGTGCCGAGGTACTGGTTCGCGACGATGTCATCGAGGTTCTTCGGCGGCCCACGGAACGGACCCGGCATGAAGTCGGCGAAGTACGCGTAGGCGATCGCGATCAGCCCGAGGATCGGCAGGTGCCAACCGATCGTGCGCCGGGCGGCCTCGAGCACGACGACGATCGCGATGATCCCGAACACGAAGTCCGTCGGGGTCGGGCTGTTCGCGCGGTAGATGACCTGCTCGAAGTTGAGGAGCACGTAGAGAGCGATGGCGACCGACGCGACGGCCGGCAGCAGGTCGAGGATCGGGTTGACGTGTGCGAGGAACCGACGGTGGGCGGGGTACAGGATGAACGTGAGGGTCAGGACCGCCGCGAGGAACAGCATCTCGTAGATCTGCTTCGTGGTGATCGTCTCGCCGAAGACGCTGATGGTCGGGACGAGGACGAAGGTCGTGAATGGGATCTCCGCGCCCGCTGCGGCGTAGTAGAGGGCGAAGAGCGTGGTCGCCACCGACAGCGACGTGACAACGCGCGCCCACCAGCCGGTCAGCGTCCGGGTCTTCGCCTCGTTCTCGAACTCCTCGATGATCTCGCGGTTCTTCTCGTCGGCCACGACCGACTCGAAGTCCGGCCGGACGATGATCTCTTCGCTCATGGATGACCGATGAGCGCGAGCATGCGCGGGACGTAGGTGGGGGTCACGGTCACCACGGTCTCGCCGAGCTGGGATCGGAGCGAGATGTCGAAGCCCGCGCCACGCAGGCGCTGGGCGCCTTCCGTCGTGATCCGGATGGTGAGCTCGGCCACCTGGTTCGGCGGAGCCTCCTGCACGAACTCGTCGCCCTCGCGTCGGATCTGGCCATCCCAGCGGAAGTATTCCACCGCCCTCAGGTCGGGCGACCGCACGCGGACGATGCGGAGCGTGTTTCCGGCCCGCACGTGCTCCTCGATGACCGGCACCTGATAGATGGACTGCTGGTACGAGTACTCATAGGGCGCACCGTCGGCCAGGGCGTACAGCCGCCCGCCCGGGTCCACTCGGAGAACGGCGACGGGGGCGGCCAAAGCCACCCCCGTCAGCACGACGACCGCGATGCCGAGGGCGATCGCCCTCATCCGGCTAGGGCTTCCAGACACCCTTCGCCTTGTAGAAGTCGATCGCGCCGGGATGGAAGTCGATCGGCGAGCCCTGAGTTGCCGTATCGAGCTTGAGGTTCTTCGCCTCGGGATGGACGAGCACCAGGTCGGCCTGGTTGTCGAACATCGCCGCCAGGATCGCCCTCACGAACGCGGGGTCGAAGGTGGACGGCACGACCAGGAGGTTCGCCACCCCGGCGGTCACGACGTCGGTGTCGTTCCCCTTGTAGGTCCCCTTCGGGATCTTCGCCGCGAAGTAGAAGTTGCCGTACTTCGAGTTCATCTTCGCGATCGCATCCGACTGGTCGATGAGCTTCACCGCCGTCGAGTTCGCGATGTCGCTCACGGCGCTGGTCGGCAGTCCGCCGTCGAAGAAGAACGCGTCGATCTTGCTGTCGCGCAGTGCGTCGGCGGAGTCCTGGGCGGCGAGGCGCTGCGGTTGGATGTCGGTGGTCGCGTTGAGGCCGTACGCCTCAAGGATCCGGATCGCCTTGGTCTCCGTGCCGGACCCCGCCGCGCCGATCGACACGCGCTTGCCCTTGAGGTCCGTGACGGTGTTGATGCCGCCGCTCACCTTGGCCACCAGGTGCATGTAGTTCGAATACATGACGGCGATCGTCTTCGCATCGACCTTGGCTTCCGGTGGCGCGAATCGATTCTTGCCGTTGATCGCGTCGTAGGCCGTGTCGGCGAGCGTGAACGCCAAGTCCGCCTTGCCGTCGCGGATGAGTTTCATGTTGTCGACCGACGCCGGCGTCGACTGCGCGCTGGCCGCGACCTTCATCTTCTTCGTCAGCATGTCGGCAAGGCCGGCGCCGTACACGATGTACACGCCGCCGGTGCCGCCGGTCACGATGTTGAGGGTCTTGCCGGTGAAGTCAGGCGCGGCGGTCGCGCTCGCCGCGGCCGGCGCGGTGCTGCCGCTCGAGGTGGCTCGCGGGGCCTGACAGGCGGCTGCCACGAGCAGCGTCGCCACGGTGACGGACAGGACGCGTGCGCCTCTCATCTCGACCTCCTGTGTGCTGGCGCGGATGCTAGCGCTGGAGGCGGCGCTCGCGGCGGACCTTCGCGGCCGCCATCCGGCTCTTCTCTACGTCGGTCTCCGCGATCACCGGCGGGAGTGGCGCAGGCTTACCGGCGGCGTCGATCGCGACAAAGACGAGGTACGCCGACGACACATGGACGACCGCGCCGCTCTGCATGTCCTCGGCATCGACCCGGACACCCACCTCCATGCTCTTGGTGCCGACGTGGTTCACCGACGCACGCGCGGTCACGAGGTTGCCGACGTAGACGGGAGCGACGAACGAGAGCTCGTCGACGCGAGCCGTCACCACCCGCTGCCGCGCGTGCCGGGTCGCGGCCGCGCCGGCGCACTCATCGATGAGCTGCATGATCTCGCCACCGTGCACGTTTCCCCATGGGTTCGCGTCGCTCGGCAGCATCGTCTTCGAGAAGACGGTCGCCGACGCCGAGACGGGTTTCGCGGTGAGGCTCATCGCACGTCCGTCGCGACGCCGAGGGCGCGGGCCCACGCTTCGAGCCGCCCGAGGTACCACGTCGCCTTCGCCCGGCGCCAGTACTCGGTCATGGCGCGGAACACCTCGGCTGCGTCATCGAGGCGCCCGTCTTCAGCGAGCAGCTCGATCAGCTCCTGGCGGATGACGAGCTTCCCGAACGGCGCCGGGGTCTCCTCGAGTGCCGTGACGCTACGCGACAGCAGCGCGGCGGCCTCGTCATTGGTGCCGGCGCGCCGCGCGATCAGCGCCTTCGCGAACAGCGCCGGTCCCGCGGACCGCGCGGTCGTCTGTTCGTTGGCGATCAGGTCTTCGGCCCAGCGATCCGCCGCCGCTCGATCGCCGACGAGCGTCGCGGCGCGCGCGGCGACCATCGCTGTCTGCAGCAGGGGCCCGAAGTCATTGCGGAGTTGTACGAGCGCGCGGCCCGGCTCGGCGGCCGTGATGACGTCGGCCCAGCGCTCGGCGGCGTAGTAGGTCGTCGCTGCGACCGTCGCGACGGCGACCCACTGGCGGTCGCCGGCGGCGAGCAGCTGGCGCGTCGCAGTTGCGGCGAGCGCGAGGTGCGCCGGCAGCGGGCCCTCGCGAGCGACGAGCATGGTCGCGACGTTCAGGTCCCGGCTCGCATTCCAGATCCCCTCGGTGCGCGACTCGGCGCCGACAGTGAGGGCCGTATCCCAATCGCCAGCGAGGAACGCGTAGAGGACTTCGCGGCTGAGCAGCGGGTCATCGCGGTGGCCATGCTTCTTCGCGTGGGCGACGGACTCCCGATGGATCTGCTGCAACTCGCCGAAGCTCGCCGCGCTCGTGCCGAGGGCCGCGCCGATGTTGTTCAGCGCGCGCCCGGCCTCCATCGAGTAGCCGTGCTCCTCGGCCATCGCGTAGCCCCGGCGCAACACCGCGATGCCTTCAGCGGTCCGCCTGCGAACCGTACTGATCGCGGTTCCCACGGTGTTCATCGCCTTGATCTCGGTCTCCCGCGCACCGACCTGCCGCGCCATGGTGGCCGCGCGCTCGCCGAGCTCGACCGCCTCGTCGCGGCCGTCGATCATCGCCAGGCGCGCGAGCTCGCCGTAGCACGCCGCGAGCGCCGCGCTCGGTCCCATCGGCTCGAGCAGCGCCACACCCTCGCGCGCGATCTCGGCGGCCCGGCCCGTCTCCCCAAGCATCCAGTAGCAGTGGGCGATGCGGTGGATCGCCTCGCCGGTGCCGAGCACGTCGCCGCGCTCCTCCGCGAGCGAGCGGGCCTGACTGGCGGCCCGCAGCGCCCGCGGCGTGTCCGCAACGAGCTGGGCGACGTCACCGAGGCGCAGCAGGAGTGTGACGAGGGTCGGTTCGTCGTCAGGGGCGAGCTCGATCGCGCGCTCGAGGTGCCGGATCGCGCCCAGCGGCGCCGCCATCCGGACCGATCGCTCGGCGGCGAGGCCGTGGTAGCGATACCCGCGCGCCGTGTCGCGAGCCTCGTCGAAGTGGTAGGCCAGCTCTTCCGCTCGGGCTTCAGGTGCGGCCGCGACCAGACGCTCGATCGTCTCACCGACGCCGCGGTGCAAGAGCCGGCGCTCCCGCTGGAGCAGCTCGGCGAGAACGGCCTCGCGCGAGAGCGCGTGCCTGAATGCGAACGTCTCGTTCCCGTCGGCGTCCGACTCCTCGCGGACGAGCTGCGCGTCGATGGCGGCTTTGATCGCGTCGAGGAGCGCGCTCTCGTCCAGGCCGCTGACGGCGCCGAGGACCTCGAAGTCGAAGCGCTGCCCGATGACCGCGGCGACCTGTATCGCCTTCCGCGCCCGGGGCTCGAGACCGAGAAGCCGCTGCTGGACGGCATCGCGGACCGATGCCGGGATGGTGAGCTCGGATACCGCTTTCGTCCGATGCCACGCTCCATCGCGGTACTCGAGCTCGCCTTTCTCGACGAGCGCGCGGAGGATCTCCTCGACGAAGAAGGGGTTGCCTTCGGTGCGCTCGAACAGTGCCTGGCGGAACTCGGTCGACGGTGGTCCCACGAGGCCCAACGCGGCCTTGATGACCTCACCGACCTGGTCAAGGGTGAGTCGCTTGAGGCGGACATCGTCGGCGAGCCGGCCACGGCTCAGCTCGGCGAGCACGTGGTTGAGTGGATGCAGCCGGTGCAGCTCGTCGCTTCGGTAGGTGATGAGCAGCAACACGCGCGCCTCGCGGAGCTTGCGCGCGAGATACGGCACGAGCTCGTTCGTCGCTTCGTCGGCCCAGTGAAGGTCCTCGACGATCACGACGACGGGCTGGTCGCGGGCGGCATCGGCCAAGCGCTCCGCGAACGCTCCGTGGACCCGATACCGCTCGATCTCCGCGACCGGCAGCGCGCCGGGGCCGCCCTGCGCGAGCTCGGGCGGCAGCGCCAGGTCGGCGGACACGAACGCGTCGATGAACGGGCCGAATGGCCGGCGGGCGTCGATCTCCGTGCACTCACCGAGCAGCACGCGTGTGCCATGCGCCCGCGCGCGATCGACGAATTGCCGCAGCAGCGCGCTCTTCCCGAGCCCGGCTTCCCCGGACAGGAGGACGGCGCGGCCTCGACCGGCCGCCGCTTCGCGGAGGTGGTCCTCGAGCGAGGCGAGCTCGCGATCCCGTCCGATCACGATCGGCGAGAGCACCTGCTGGCTGGACGGGCTCGCGGCTGCGAAGGCCGCGTCGATGGGACCAGCGGCCCGCGCCGTCGCAGCCGGTCGTGCGGCCCGCCAGTCGACCGTGAAGATGCGCGGCGGTGCGTCGAGACCCTTCAGCACCAGGCCGGTGCGCTCCTCCATCGGAAGCGTGAGGCTCCGGGGCAGGAGCTGGCGCACGACCTCGGTGACCAGCAGCTCGCCCGCCTGGGCGCTCTGCGCCAGTCGCGCCGCGACGATGACCGCCGATCCGACGTACTGGCCCTCGTGCGGCACGGGCTCACCGGCGTGGATCCCCATGCCGATCCGCATCTGACGATCCGGGTGCTGGCGGGAGTAGCGGTCAGCCTCGCGGAGGATCGCGGCGGCGCAGGTCACCGCCGACCCGGTCGTGGTGAACACGACATAGAAGGAGTCGCCCTCGGTCTTCACCTCGCCGCCCTCGTGGCGCGCAAGCTCCGCGCGGACGATCCGGCGGTAGTCGGCGATGAGCGAAGCCGCGGCGACGTCGCCGTGCTGCTCGACGAACCGGGTGTAGTCGCGCAGGTCCGAGAACAGGAAGGTGCGTGTGGCGAGCACGCGCGAAAGTGTGGCACCTGGCCGCGGGCCCGCCTAGCATCCGTCGCTGTGAGTGTGCTGTCGCGGGAGGAGCTTCGGGCCGCGATCGCCGCGCAGCCGCCGCTCGTCGAGGGCATCGACCTCCAAACGCAGCTTCAGCCGAACGGCATCGACCTCCGTGTCGAGCGCATCCAGCGCCTGACCTCGCCGGGCCTCCTCGGCGCCGCGCCGAATCTGCGCGAGCCGGCCGCGCGCGAGGACGTACAGCCCGACGCCGACGGCTGGTGGGATCTCCATCAGGGCAGCTACGTCATCGGGTACGCCGAGAAGGTGAATCTGCCGCCCGACCTCATGGCGCTCGCGCGGCCGCGCTCCACGCTCCTGCGTTCCGGCGTCGCGCTGCAGAGCGCGGTCTGGGACGCGGGTTACTCCGGCCGCGGTGAAGGGCTGCTCTCGGTGCTGAATCCGCGTGGCTATCGCTTGCAGCGCGGCGCGGCGGTGCTCCAGCTCGTGTTCCTGCGCCTCTCCGCCGCGACCGCGGAGGGCTACAAGGGGAAGTACCAGGGCGAAGGGCAGCCCGGTCACGCCGGGAGCACCACGTGACGCGCACGATCCTGCACGACGCCGCGCTCGCCGACGGATCGTCGGATTCGCTCCGCCTCGGCGTCAGCGTCGCGATCGCGGACGGCAAGATCGAAGCGATCGGCCCGAACGAGGAGATCGATCAGCAGGGCGCGACCGTCATCGACGCCGGTGGCGCGGTCATCGTGCCCGGCATGGTGGACTGCCACAGCCACCTCACGATGCAGGGCGGCAGCCATTGGATCGTCCGCGGCGGCGACCCGCCGGCGGTGCTGCGCCAGGTCGCGCGCGAGAACGCGAACCGGCTCGTGCAGGCGGGGGTGCTCTGGGCCCGCGACGTTGGCGCGCCGAGCGCGAACGGGCGGCCGATCTCGCTCGATGTGCGCGAGGAGCTCTCCGGGAAGGGTGGCAACCCGTACATCCGGGTCGCGGGGACGTGGATCGGGAAGACCGGCTACCCCGACATGTGGGTGACGACCGATGACGATGGCCTGACGGACGCGGCACTCGGTCAGCTCGATCTCGGCACGGACTTCGTGAAGATCTACATGGACGCGCCGGGTGGCGCGAAGGAGTCCCCGTTCAGCGTGGCCGCGATGAAGGCGATGACCGACGCGGTCCACGCGCGCGGCGCTCGCGTCGCGTGCCACTCCGGATACCTCGATGGCGCGCGGGTCGCCGCCGAAGCCGGTGTCGATTCGATCGAGCACGGCATGGAGCTTGACGACGACATCGCGCGCACGATGAAGCGGAACAACGTCACGCTCACGTCGACGCTTTCCGTGTTCGCCTCGTGGGAGACGTTCGCGCGAACAACCGCCGTCGACCGCTTCACGACGGCGGAGAGCGCCGAACGTATCGCGAAGCGGAAGGAGGGCGCGTACGCGTCCGTCGCCGCGGCCAAGCGCGCCGGCGTCCGGATCGCGACAGGCTCGGACTTTGGCGGTGGCTCGGTGCGCGCCGGTCACCTCGCGTGGGAGGTCGAGCTGCTCGCGGCAGCCGGGCTCACTCCACGCGAAGCGCTCGTCGCCGCGACGCGCGCGGGTGGCGAGCTCCTTGGCGACGGGCACGCCGGACGGATCGAGAAGGGGATGCCGGCCGATCTCGTCCTCGTCCATGGCGATCCGCTGTCCGATGCGCGGGCACTTTGGCGCGTGTGGGCCGTGTATCTGGGCGGCGCACGCGTCGCGTAGTGGAGGGCCCACGCATCGAGATGGAGCCGAACGGGCCGTACATCGTGCCCGGCCCTGCGGTCATCGGTTTCTGATTATGCCTTGACAGGCATATTCTTCTAGGCGTATACAAGACCCATGAACGCCACGTTCAGCGCCCTTGCCGAGCCCAACCGGCTCCAGATCGTCGAGCTCCTCCGGCACCGGCCGCTCCCGGTCGGCCGCATCGCCGAGCACCTTCGGATGCGCCAGCCTCAGGTGTCCAAGCACCTGCGGGTGCTGAGCGACGCCGGACTCGTGCAGGTCCGTCCGGTCGCACAGCAGCGGATCTACGGCCTGCGAGCAGCGGGGCTCAAGGAGCTCGACGACTGGCTGGAGGGGTACCGCAGGCTCTGGGGCGAGCGCTTCGAACAGCTCGACGACGTGCTGCGCGACCTACAACAGGTAAAGGGGAAGCCAGATGGCCACCGCAAGTAAGTTTGACATGAAGGTCAGGGTGCTCTCGGATACGGAGCTCCAGATCACGCGCGAATTCGCCGCCCCACGCGACCTCGTCTTCAAGGCGATGACCGACCCCGCGCTCCTCGCGCGCTGGTGGGGTCCACGGAAGTACGAAACGATCGTCGACCACATGGACGTGCGGCCGGGCGGGACCTGGCGCATGCGGAATCGGGCGGCCGACGGCGGTGAACACGCGTTCCGCGGCGAGTTCCGCGAGGTCGTACCTCCGGAGCGCATCGTCTGGACGTTCGAGTACGAGCCCCTCCCCGGGCACATCTCGGTCGAGACCATGACCCTGACCGAGCGTGACGGCCGGACCCTCCTCACCGTGCGGGATCAGTTCGCGTCGAAGGAAGACCTCGACGGCATGGTGGAGAGCGGCATGGAGTCGGGGGCGCGCGAATCGTACGAGCGGCTCAATGAGCTCCTCGCCGAGCTGACACAGAAGCAGACCGCCTAGACGCTCGGGAGGTCGACTCCCTTGTCTTTCGCGAACGCGATCGCGTCCGGATAGCCGGCGTCGGCATGACGCATGACGCCGGTGCCCGGATCGGTCGTCAGCACGCGCTCGAGCTTCTGACGGCCCAGCGTCGTGCCATCCGCGATCGCGACCATCCCCGCGTGGATGGAGTTCCCGATCCCGACGCCGCCGCCGTGATGGACCGAGACCCACGTCGCGCCGGCCGCCGTGTTCACGAGGGCGTTGAGGATCGGCCAGTCCGCGATCGCGTCGCTTCCGTCGCGCATCCCTTCGGTCTCGCGGTTCGGTGACGCGACGGAGCCAGAGTCGAGGTGATCGCGGCCGATGACGATTGGCGCGCTCAGCTTCCCGGTCCGGACCATGTCGTCGATGCGTGCGCCGAATTCCGCGCGCTCCCCGTAGCCGAGCCAGCACACCCGCGCCGGGAGTCCCTGGAACGGGACGCGCTGCTGGGCGAGCTCGATCCAGCGCGCCAGGGACCGGTCGCGCGGGAAGAGGTCGAGGACGGCGCGGTCGGTTGCGAGGATGTCGTTCGGATCGCCGGACAACGCGACCCACCGGAACGGCCCCTTGCCGCGCTCGAACAGCGGGCGGATGTATGCCGGCACGAAGCCGGGGTAATCGAACGCGCGCGCGAAGCCGCCGGTCTGGGCCTCGCCGCGAAGGTTGTTCCCGTAGTCGAAGGCGATCGTGCCCCGATCCTTCAGCGCGACGATCGCCTCGCACTGCTTCGCGATCGACGCGCGCGAGGCCTCGATGTACGCCGCCGGGTCGTTGATCCGTAGGACGCCCACATGCCGCACGTCGGGCACGTAGCCATCGAGCGGGTCGTGCGCGGACGTCTGGTCCGTGACGACGTCGACGCGGACGTCGCGCCGCACGAGCTCCGGCAGGACCGCCGCGGCGTTCGCGACGAGGCCGATCGATCGCGGGGTGCGCGACCCCAGGTAGCCCTCGGCG
>JALYLX010000132.1 GCA_030773995.1 Chloroflexota bacterium | reverse complement strand
GCGGCCGGGTGCGAGCCGGTCTCGGATCTCCGTGGACCGGCCGAATACAAGCGAGACGTCGTGCGGGTGCTCACCGACCGGGCGATCCACATCGCGCTCGCGCGCGCGCGCGGAGGGAAGTAAAGATGGCTGTTGAGACGACCCCTGCCCCGACCGGCGCCGCGAAGAAACACAAGATCCGCGTCACCGTTAACGGGGAGGCGCACGACCCGGAGGTCGAGCCGCGTCTGCTGCTCGTCCACTTCCTCCGCGAGGACCTCGGGCTCACCGGGACGCATATCGGCTGCGACACCACGAGCTGCGGCTCCTGCACCGTCCTTCTGGACAACCGGCCGGTGAAATCGTGCACCGTCTTCGCCGTGCAAGCTGACGGCAGCGCGGTCACCACGGTCGAGGGGCTCGAGCAGGAAGGGAAGCTGCACGCGGTCCAGGACGGGTTCCATCAGGAACATGGCCTTCAGTGCGGCTTCTGCACCCCGGGAATGATGATCACGGCGGTCGCGCTCCTGGAACGGAACCCCAAACCCACGCGGCTGCAGATCCGCGAGGCGATCTCGGGAAACCTTTGCCGCTGCACCGGCTACGTCAACATCGTGAACTCGATCGAGCACGCGGCGCGCGCCATGAGCGCACCGCCGGAAGGAACGGCATAGATGAGCGCTGAGATCGGCGGCATCGGCCAGAGCGTCAAGCGCAAGGAGGACGCTCGCTTCATCCGCGGCCGGGGCAACTACGTCGACGACGTGAAGCTCCCGGGCATGCTCTACATGGACATCGCGCGTAGCCCATACGCGCATGCCCGGATCAAGAACATCAACACCTCCAAGGCGCTCGCCATCCCTGGCGTGCTCGCGGTGCTCACCGGGAAGGATCTCGTCCCGCTGAAGCTCGAATGGATGCCGACGCTCATGTCGGACAAGCAGATGGTGCTCCCCACGGACACCGTCCTCTACCAGGCGCAGGAGGTCGCGGCGGTGGTCGCGACGTCGCGCTATATCGCTTCCGACGGGGCCGCCGCGATCGAGGTGGACTACGAGCCGCTGCCCGTGGTCGTCGACCCGAAGAAGGCGCTCCTTCCCGGTGCCACGCTCGTGCGCGAAGACCGCGAGCAGAAGGACAACCACATCTGGCACTGGGAGGTCGGCGACAAGGCCGGGACGGAGAAGATGTTCCGCGACGCCGAGGTCGTCGTGAAGCAGGACATCTACATCCCGCGGATCCACGTTTCCTCTATCGAGACGTGCGGCATCGTCGCGAGCTTCGACAAGGTCGATGGCAAGCTGACGGTCTGGCTCACGACGCAGGCGCCGCATGCGATCCGCACCGTGATCGCCCTGGTCGCGGGCCACCTCGGCCTGGCGGAGCACAAGATCCGGGTCATCGCACCCGACATCGGCGGTGGCTTCGGCGGCAAGGTGCCGGTGTATCCGGGCTATGTTTTGGCGATCGGCGCGTCGGTGCTCATCGGCAAGCCGGTGAAATGGATCGAGGACCGATCGGAGAACATCCAGGCCGACTCGTTCGCCCGCGACTACTGGATCACCGCCGAGGTCGCCGCGAAGAAGGACGGCACGATGCAGGCGGTGCGCGTCAAGACGATCGCCGACCATGGCGCGTTCGACGCCGCGGCGAACCCGTCCAAGTTCCCCGCCGGGCTGTTCCACGTCATCACCGGCTCGTATCCGTTCGCGAAGTCGTTCGTGGAGGTCGATGGTGCCTATACGAACAAGCCGCCAGGAGGCATCGCCTACCGCTGCTCGTTCCGGGTCACCGAGGCCGCGTTCACCATCGAGCGGATGGTCGATATCCTGGCGCTCGAGCTGAAGCGCGACCCAGCGGAGCTGCGGATGCAGAACTTCATCCAGCCGGAAGCGTTCCCGTATACGTCGTCGCTCGGCTGGGAGTACGACAGCGGCAACTATCCCGCGGCGTTGAAGCTCGCGATGGAAAAGATCGATTACGCCGGGCTCCGGAAGGAGCAGCTGGAGAAGCGCAAGAGAGGCGAGCTCATGGGGATCGGGATCTCCAGCTTCACCGAGGTCGTCGGCGCCGGACCGTCGAAGCACTTCGACATCCTCGGAATCAAGATGTTCGACTCCGCCGAGATCCGCGTGCACCCGACCGGCAAGGCGATGGTCCGGCTCGGCGTGAAGTCGCAGGGCCAGGGCCACGAGACGACGTTCGCCCAGATCGTCGCCGAGGAGCTCGGGCTCCCGGTCGCCGACATCGCGGTCGAGGAAGGGGATACCGACACGGCGCCATACGGCCTCGGCACGTACGCCAGCCGGAGCACGCCCGTCGCGGGCGCCGCCACCGCGATCGCGGCGCGGAAGATCCGCGAGAAAGCGAAGCTCATCGCCGCGCATCTCCTGGAGGCGAGCCCGGACGACATCGAGTGGAAGGACTACAAGTTCCAGGTGAAGGGCGTACCTGCGAAGTCGAAGACCATGCAGGAGATCGCCTTCGCCGCGTACACGAACCATCCCCAGGGGATGGAGGCGGGGCTCGAGGCCGTCGACTACTACGACCCGCCGAACCTCACGTTCCCGTTCGGCAGCTACATCTGCGTCGTCGATCTCGACCGCGGCACGGGCGCGGTGAAGATCCGCCGCTTCGTCGCCGTCGATGACTGCGGCACGATCATCAATCCGATGATCGTCGAAGGCCAGATCCACGGCGGCCTCACGATGGGCCTCGCACCGGCGCTCTACGAGCAGATCAACTACGACGAGCAGGGCAACATCCAGGGCGGCAACTTCATGGACTATCTCCTGCCGACCTCCATGGAGACCCCGGAGTGGGAGCTCGGGAAGACGGTCACACCGTCGCCGCACCACCCGATCGGCGCAAAGGGCGTCGGCGAGTCGGCAACGGTGGGCGCACCGGCGGCGATCGCGAACGCGGTCGTCGATGCGCTCGCGCATCTTGGAGTGCGCAACATCGACATCCCGATCACGCCGTGGAAGGTGCAGCAGATCCTCAGGGCAAACGGCGTCGCCGAGTAACGCGTGCGATTCGAGGGCACGCTGGATATCGCAGTGGCTCGCGCGGAGGTGTGGTCGTTCCTGACCGACCCGAAGCGGGTCACGGCGTGCGCGCCAGACGTCCAGAGCCTCGAGGTCACTGATCCAACGCATTTCACGGTCGTCGTGCGTACCGGCGTCGGACCGATCAAGGCGACCTTCACCATGAAGACGGAGTTCGTTGAGCTGACCCCTCCCGGCCACGCGATCGTCCTGGCGCGGGGGCAGGCACCGGGCAGCGCCGTGGAGATGAACAGCACGATGGATCTCGTCGACGCCGGGACGGGGCGGACGACGATGCAGTGGGCGAGCGAAGTCACCGTGAACGGCATGATCGCGAGCGTCGGAGCCCGCCTCATGCAGGGCGCGGCCGACAAGATCACGCAGCAGATCTTCGCATGCATCAAACAGACGCTGGAGGTCCCGGCCAAAACGGGAGCCTGAGGGGGCGCAATGTCCAAGAAGATCGCCGTCACCGTCAATGGCGCGATGCACACGCGAGAGGTCGAACCGTCGCTCCTCCTCGTGGAGTTCATCCGAGACGATCTCCGCCTGACCGGTACGCATGTTGGCTGCGACACGAGCCAGTGCGGCGCCTGCACAGTGCTCGTGGACGGGCTGGCCACGAAGGCCTGCACCGTGCTGGCCGTCCAGGTCGATGGCTCCGCGGTCACCACTGTCGAGGGTCTCGCGCGTGATGGCGCCCTGCACCCGATGCAGCGCGCGTTCCAGGCCCAGCACGCAACCCAGTGCGGCTTCTGCACGCCGGGCATGATCATCAGCGCGGTCGACCTCCTCGCCCGCAACGCGAAGCCGACCAAAGCCGAGATCCGCCACGCGATCAAGGGCAACCTCTGCCGCTGCACCGGCTACCAGAACATCGTCAGCGCGATCGAGGCCGCCGCCGCGGAGACGCCGGCCGCGGCCGGCGCGGAGGTGCGGCGATGACCGTCAGCGCGAACCCCAAGTACGTCGGCCAGCGCGTCCTGCGTAAGGAGGACCCGCGCCTCATCACCGGCACCGCCACCTACACCGACGACCTCGCGCTCCCCGGGATGGTGCATGCGTACTTCGTCCGCAGCCCGCACGCGCACGCGCGGATCACGCGCGTCGACACCACGAAGGCGAAGCGGGCTCCCGGTGTGGTCACCGTGCTGACCGGCGCCGAGGCGGCCGGCACGGGCACGCTGCCGCTATTCGTCAACGTTCCCGGGATCAAGCAGTCGAAACACTTCCCGATCGCGACCGATAAGGCGCGCTACGTCGGCGACGCGGTCGCCGTCGTGGTCGCCGACAGCCATGCCGCCGCACGCGCGGCGGCCGCGCTCGTCGACGTCGAATACGAGCCGCTCCCCGTCGTGGTCGAAGGCGAGAAGGCGCTCGCCGCGGGCGCGCCGATCATCCACGAGGAGCTTGGCACCAACCTCGCGTGCACCTATCCGTTCAAGGGCGGCGATATCGACAAGGCCTTCGCTGACGCGGACGTCGTCGTGAAGCAGCACCTGGTGAACCAGCGCCTCATCCCGAACGCGATGGAGCCGCGGTCCGTCGTCGCGAAGATCGACGGCGACGCGCTGACGCTCTGGTCGACGACGCAGATCCCACACTTCGTCCAGCTGTTCGTCGCCATCAACCTCGGTATCCCCCAGAACCACGTCCGCGTCATCGCGCCGGAGGTCGGCGGCGGGTTCGGGAGCAAGCTGAACGTTTACGCCGAGGAGCTCGTGGTGCCCTTCCTCGCGAAGCAGCTCGGCCGCCCGATGAAATGGACCGAGGAGCGCCGCGAGGGCTACCTCGCGACGACGCACGGCCGGGACATGGTCCACGATGTCGAGCTCGCGGCGAAGCGTGACGGCACCGTCCTCGGCCTGCGTGTCCGCACGGTCGCGAATATGGGTGGGTACCTTCAGGCGTTCGCCCCGATAAGCGCGACGATCCTGCACGTCTTCATCCTCCCGGGCGCGTATCACTTCCCGGCGTACGACTGCGAGGTGAAGGCGGTCTACACGAACACCACGCCGATCGATGCGTATCGCGGCGCGGGCCGTCCCGAGGCCGCGTACATCATCGAACGGATGATGGACCGGCTCGCCGACGAGATCGGCATGGATCCGGCGGAGGTCCGGCGGAAGAACTTCGTGAAGCCTGACGCGTTCCCGTACACCACCGTGAGCACGCTCGTGTACGACAGTGGGAATTATGCGCAGGCGCTCGATCGCGCTCTCGAGCTATCGGACTACAAAGGCTTCGCGACGCGACGGGACGAGAGCGAGCGTGGGGGGCGGTACCGGGGCATCGGGCTCTCGAGCTACGTCGAGATCTGCGGCCTCGCGCCGTCGAAGGCGAACGCCGCGCTCGGCGTCGGCTGGGGTGGCTACGAGAGCGCGCGCATTCGGGTGAACCCGCTCGGCACGGTGCAGGTCTGGACCGGCACGTCGCCGCACGGTCAGGGACACGAGACCTCGTGGTCGCAGATCGTCGCCGACCAGTTCGGGATCCGTCCCGACGACATCGAGGTCCTCCACGGCGACACGCGTGAGTCGCCCGGCATGGGCGTCGGCACATTCGGGAGCCGCAGCCTCGCCGTCGGCGGGATCGCGGTGCACAAGGCGGCACTGCGCATCCGTGAGAAGCTCATCCTCCTCGCGGCCCACCTGCTCGAGTCCTCGCCGGACGACATCGTCTTCGAGGGCGGCAAGCTCTTCGTGAAGGGGGTGCCCGAGAAGTCGAAGGCCTTCGGCGAGGTCGTGTTCCAGCTGTACCTAGCGGCGAACCTGCCGGACGGGATGGAGCCGGGCCTCGAGGCGATCGTGTACCACGACCCCGAGAACTTCACGTTCCCGTTCGGCACGCACGTGTGCGAGGTCGAGATCGAACCGGAGACCGGCACCGTCGAGATCGTCCGCTACACGGCAGTGGACGACTGCGGCGTCCAGATCAACCCGATGATCGTCGAAGGCCAGCTGCACGGTGGGATCGTCCAGGCCATCGGTCAGGCGCTCTACGAGAGCGCGATGTATGACGAGAATGGCCAGCTCCTGACCGGCAGCATGATGGACTACCACGTGCCGACTGCCGCGGATGTGCCGAGCTTCACGCTCGACCACACCGTGACACCAAGCCCGGTGAACCCGCTCGGGGTGAAGGGCATCGGCGAGGCGGGCACGATCGGCGCAGGTCCGGCCGTCGTGAATGCGGTCGTCGACGCGCTGTCCAGCCTCGGGGTCAAGCATCTTGACATGCCGCTCACGCCGGAACGCGTCTGGCGTGCGATACGCGCGGCGAGGCCGATGGAGGTGCGGAAGTGATCGTCACACCGTTCGACTACCGTGCGGCGACGTCGGTCGAGGAGGCGGTCCGGCTGCTCAGCGGCGCACCCGACGCGAAGGTCCTCGCCGGGGGGCACAGCCTCCTCCCGCTCATGAAATTCGGTCTCGCGCAGCCGTCGCTGCTCGTCGACATCGGCCGGATCGCTGCCCTCCGTGGCATTCACGAGAACGGCGGGATCACGATCGGCGCACTCACGACGCACCAGACGATCGCCGACGACGCCACCTGCCGCGCTCGGCTCGCTGCCCTGTCCGAGGCCGCGGCCGCGGTCGGCGATGTCCAGGTCCGCGCTCGGGGGACCATCGGCGGCAGTCTCGCGCATGCGGATCCCAGCGCGGACGAGCAGGCCTGCGTGCTCGCGTTCGACGCGACGCTCCGCGCGATAGGGCCGAAGGGCGAGCGCACCATCGCCGCCGGGGACTTCTTCAAGGGTGTCCTCGAGACCGCCCTCGGCAGTGATGAGATCCTCACCTCGGTGCAATTCCCGGGCTCGCGGCCCGGCACCGGCAGCGCCTACGCGAAGTTCCCGAACCCCGCGTCCGGCTTCGCGATCGTTGGCGTCGCCGCCGTCGTCACCGTCGCGAAGGACGGAAAGGTCGAGCGGGCCGCGATCGGCGTCACCGGCGCGGCGGAGCGTCCGTTCCGCGCGACGGCAGCGGAGCGCGCACTCGTGGGAACGAAGGCGGACGCCGCGGCGATCGCCGCGGCCGCCGCGAAGGCCGGCGAGGGCGTGCAGCTCTCCTCCGACCTTTCGTCGTCGGCGGAGTTCCGGGCCCAGCTGCTCACAGTGCACGCTCGTCGGGCGCTCAGCCGCGCGGTGGAGGCGGCGAAGGTGTAGGTGGCGCTCCCTACACTTCCTCCATGAAGGCGGCACCAACGTGGTCGTCGGTCGAGGAGGTCGCTCGCGCACTCGAGAGCGAGCGGTACATCGCGGATCGCGGACTCGCCGTGACGATCTTTCTCGCGCTCCGGCTTGGCCGGCCGCTGTTCCTCGAGGGCGAGGCCGGCGTCGGCAAGACCGAGGTCGCGAAAGCGCTCGCCGCCGGGCTCGGTCGCCGGCTCATCCGGCTCCAGTGCTACGAGGGCCTTGACCTCGCGTCCGCGGTGTACGAGTGGGATTACCCGCGCCAGATCCTCGAGATCCGCCTGCAGGAGGCCGCGGGCCACGCCGACCAGGCGCGCAACCGCATCTACACCGAGGAGTTCCTCATCAAGCGGCCACTCCTCGAAGCGATCTCGGATCCCTCATCGCCGCCGATCCTCCTCATCGACGAGGTGGACCGCGCGGACGAAGAGTTCGAGGCATACCTGCTCGAGCTCCTCTCCGAGTTCCAGATCACCGTCCCGGAGCTCGGCACCTTCCGCGCGGCCGTGCCGCCGCCGGTCGTCGTCACGTCCAACCGGACGCGCGAGGTGCACGACGCGTTGAAGCGGCGATGCCTCTATCACTGGATCGACTACCCGTCGACCGAGCGCGAGCTCGCGATCGTGCGGTCGCGCCTGCCGGAGGTCCCGCAGCGCCTCGCCGCGGCGGTCGTGGGCGCGGTCCAGGCGCTCCGCCGGGAGGATCTGTTCAAGCGCCCGGGGGTGGCCGAGACGCTCGACTGGGCGCTCGCGTTGATGGCTCTCGGCGCGAAGGATCTCGATGGCGAAGTCGTCGAGGGCACGCTCGGCGTCCTCCTCAAGTACGAGGAGGACGTGCGGCA
>JALYLX010000131.1 GCA_030773995.1 Chloroflexota bacterium | reverse complement strand
GGCGACGAAGCCGACGGCGCTCGTACCCGCGGTGGCCCTGGCCATGTGGATCGCGTGGCGCGATCGCGCGCTGCTCAGGCCGTTCGCGATCGCCGCCGCGATCGCGACCGCGGTCGCGGCCGTGGCCCTCGTCCCGTTCGGCTACGCGGGTCTGTGGCAGCACGTCGTCGTTTGGAATGCGCTGCCGTGGAGCGCGGAGTCCGCGCTCCTCCTTGCGTTCCTCGCGGTGCTCCTGCTCGCTGCGCTTATCGGTACCGCGCTCATCTCACGCGGCTTCTCCGGTCCGATCGCCGCGTACGCCGCGGCCGCGGTCGTCATCGTCGCCCTCGGTGGGCGAGAGGGCGCGACGATCAACTACTTGCTCGACCTCGCCGCCGCCGGATCGCTCGCGCTCGCCTCCGTCGCCGCACGTCTCGCGCGCGCGCCGCTCTACCCGGCGATCGCGATCGTGAATCTCATCGTCGCCGTGCTGGTCCTCGATCCGCTCGGTGTCGTGCCCGGACGCACGGCGACGACCGGCGCGTGGGGCGACCCGACGCGCCTGGAGACCGCGCGGGCCGCCCTCGCCGGCGACGAGCGCGTGCTGGCGGAAGACAGCGGGGTTCTCGTCGCCACCGGCCATCGCGTCGTCGTCGACGACCTGTTCCTCTGGAGCCGGTCGGTCGCGCGCGGGACGATCGACCCGGCCCCGCTTCTTGCCGCGGTGGGGGCGGCGCAATTCACCGCGATCGTGAGCGAGGTCGACCTCACCCAGCTCGGGGCCGCGCCGGCGTACGAACGGTCCCGCTGGGAGCCATCGCTCGTGCGCGCGATCGTCGAGCGCTACCGCCTCGCCTCGCGTTCGCCCGGTGGACTCTTCATCTACCGCCCGCGCTGACCAACACGCGGGCTCTACACTGAGGTCTCCCGATGGATCTCCTTCAGGTCTCACAGCTGCTCATCGCCATCGCCGTCGCGACGTCCATCCTTCTGCAGGCGCGGGGGACCGGGCTGTCGTCGACGTTCGGCGGCGAGTCGACGGCCTATCGGAGCCGGCGCGGCATCGAGCGGACGCTGTTCCGCCTGACGATCGTGCTCGTCGCGGTGTTCATCATCATCTCGCTCGTCGGCGCGCGGACGACGTCGCCCGCCGCCTGAGCCGTCCCGCCGGCCCAGCTCGACGGGGCGCCGAGCGTTGACCTATCGCGACAAGCTCATCGTCCTCGCGCTCGTCGGCCTCCTCGCCATGACGAGCGCCGTCGCCATTACGTCCGATCGCTCGGATCTCCCGACGGATCCGGGGTTCGGCGGGACATACGTCGAAGGCGTGGCCGGCTCGCCGCTGTACTTCGATCCGATCCTGGCTGCGACGAACGTCGATCAGGACGTGTCACGGCTGGTGTTCAGCGGGCTAACGCGCTTCGATCGCGACGGCACGATCGTCGCGGATCTCGCGTCGAGCTTCGACGTCGATCCGAGCGGGAAGATATGGACGTTCACCATCCGACCCGACGCGAATTGGCAGGATGGCGCGCCGGTGACCGCCGACGACGTGCTCTACACCGTGGGACTCCTGCAGGACAAGGCGTACCGGGGTCCGTTCGCCGACGCGTTCCGCGGCGTCGCGGTGACCGCGCTCGGCTCGAAGATCGTTCGGTTCGCTCTACCCGAGGCGTACGCGCCGTTCGCCGGGAGCACGACCGTCGCGCTCCTCCCGTCGCACCTGCTCAGCGTCCCGTTCGGCGACCTCGCGCACCAGCCGTTCAACCTGAGGCCCGTCGGCACTGGCCCGTTCAAGGTGTCCGAGCTGGACACCCGCCAGGTGACGCTCGTCCGGTCGGATGATTTCTACCGGACGAAGCCGGCGCGCTCGCGCCCTTACCTCGACAAGATCGTGCTGCGCTTCTATCGCGATGAGACCGAGGCCCTTGCCGCCCTCGCGCGTGGCGAGGTGGACGCAGCGGGGGGACTCTCGCCGCTGGACGCGGGGCGCGCCCGGACCCTCAAGACGGTCGATCTGTTCAGCCTGCCGACGAACGACTTCACCGCGCTGTTCTTGAACGTTCGCCCCACGAACCCGGTCTTCCGCGATCGCATCGTCCGGCAGGCGATCGCGAGCGCGATCGACCGCGGCAAGGTCCTGCAGGTCGCCGCGGACGGCCGGGGGAGCGTGGCGGACGAATTCGTTCCCTCCACGTCCTGGGCGTTCGCACGCGACGTCCCGCGGTACACCTTCTCGGCCGCCGATACCCGGGCCGTCCTGGACGGCGCGGGCTGGGTCGACCACGACGGGGACGGCATCCGCGACAAAGGCGGCGTCGCGCTCAGGTTCGCGATCGCGACCTCGGACGAGCCGGCGCGGCTGGCTGCGGCGCGGCAGATCGCCGACGATCTCGCGGCCGTCGGGATGCGGGTCGAGGTGCGCGCGGTGCCGTTCGTCGATCTCGTGGACCGCGTCGCGCGTCAGCGGGATTTCGACGCCTTGCTCGTCGGGATCACCGTCGGGAACGATCCCGACCCATATCCGTTCTTCCACACGAGCCAGGTCAACGATCCGGGGGACAACTTCGCCGGCTATTCGGCGCCGGTGGTGGACAAGCTGCTGGAGCAGGCCCGGCGGACGGCGGACCAGGCGAAGCGCCGCGAGCTGTTCGCGCAGGTGTGGAACGCGCTCGCCACGGACGTCCCGGTGGTGTTCCTCTATTACACGGACTATCTTTACGCGCAATCGCACACGCTGCGCGGCTTCCGCGTCGCGCCGGTGAACGATCCGCCGCAGCGCTTCTGGAACGTCGAGGACTGGTACGTGAAGACGGTCGTCAGGCAGTAGCCGTTCGGCCACCCCGGCGGGCCCGTTGGCCCCCTTCACACGACCTCCGGTATCTGCGCATAAGAGGGTGTGCCGAAGGGTGAGGGCAAAGGGTGGGCGAAGGGCCGAGAGGCGGAGAGCGATCCGCGGATCGCGAAGAACGCCGAGGCCAGACGGGGCCGTCCATATCGGCTTCGCGGCGGCATCCAGCCGTTCGACCGCCCTCGGCCGCTCGAATGGACCGATCGACTGGCGTACGCGGTGGGGCTCGCGGCGACCGACGGCAATCTGTCAGGCGACCGTCGCCACCTCACATTCGATTCCAACGACGCGGAGCTCGTCGAGCTCTTTCTTCAGTGCGTTGGGCGGCCGATCCGTTATGGACCGAGGAAGACCCGCACCGGCGGGATCGCGTATCGGGCGGCGTTCAGCGACGTCGAGCTCTATCGATGGCTGATGTCGGTCGGCCTGACACCGGCGAAAAGCCTGACCCTCGGTGGGATCGACGTGCCCGACACATTCCTCCTGCCGGTCGTGCGCGGTTTGCTGGACGGCGACGGAAGTGTCGTGAACTTCGTGCACGCGCCGACGAAACGGCTCTATCCCAACTATCGGTATGAGCGGCTAGCAGCGCAGTTCAACTCTGCCAGCCGCGCGCATTTGCAGTGGTTGAGAGCTCGCTTGGAGCCGATAGTGCGCACACGCGGCTACGTGGAGGTGACTCCGCCAAAACCACCGCGGCACGAGTTCAACGTGCTCCGTTACGGCAAGTACGCCAGCATCGAGCTCTTCAAGCAGCTCTATCCCGGTGAGACAGTGCCGCGCCTAGTTCGGAAATAGGAGACCTGGGAGCGCTACAGACTGAGGAACTGTGCCGACGGCGGGACTTGAACCCGCAAAGCCTTTCGGCCATACGCCCCTGAAGCGTACGAGTTTTCCAGTTTCTCCACGTCGGCGGACGATTCATTTTAGCTGACGACCCGGTGTCTGACGACGTCCTACCATCCCTCACCGTGCCGAAGCGCGATCCATCCAGCGTCTGGATCTCCGTGGACATGGAGGGCATTGGCGGCGTCGCGGCCTACAGCCACGTGATGATGAGCGGCCCCGAGTACGAGCGCGCGCGCACGTGGATGACGGGGGAAGTGAACGCCGCGATCGAAGGCGCCGCGTCCAATGGCGCCGCGCGCTTCTGCGTCAACGACTCGCACGGGAACATGCACAACCTCTACGCCGACGAGGTCGATCCGCGCGCCGAGCTCCTCGTCGGCACCGCGAAGCCGTGGTCGATGGGCCAGGGCATCGACGGCGGGTACGACACCTGTTTCTTCATCGGCTACCACGGCCGCGCCGGCCATCCCCGCGCTGTGCTCGACCACACGTATGCGAGCCGCGCGATCTACGAGTGCCGACTCAACGGTGACCCCGTCGGCGAGACCACGCTCAACACGTACCTCGCCGGCTACTTCGATGCGACCGTGACCCTCGTCTCCGGCGACGGCGCGACGTGTCGCGAGGCCCGGGCGCTCGTGCCGTCCTGCGTCACCGTGAAGACGAAGGACGCGACCGGCCGGTTTTCGGCGAAGATGCTGCACCCGCAGCGCGTTCAGGAGCTGCTCCAGGTCGCCGCCGCGAAGGCAATGGAGGTCGCGCATGACGCGAAGGCGCTGAAGCCCAAGGCGCGGAACGAGATCGACCTTGTGTTCCTCACCTCGGCGATGGCCGACATGGCCGAGCTCATTCCCGGCACCCGCCGCAGCGGTCCGCGTGCGGTGGCGTACGCGTCGCGTGACTACCTCGAGCTGTACAAGGCGCTCCTCGCGATGGTCCGGATCGCGCCGGCCGCCGTGCCGCCGGAGCAATGACGAGCGCCGACGTCGTCATCGTCGGTGGCGGCGTCATCGGCGCGTCGATCGCCTATCACCTGAGCCGTCGCGGCGCCGGACGCATCGTCGTCGTCGAGCGCGACCGGCTCGGCACCGGGTCGACGGGCAAGAATGCCGGCGGCATCCGACTCCAGTTCTCGACCGAGGTCAACGTCCGCCTGTCCCAGCGCGCGCTCCCGCGGCTGGAGGCGTTCAAGGACGAGATGGGGATCGATCCGCAGTTCCACCAGGTCGGCTACCTGTTCCTCATCACCGCGGAGCGCGACGTCGTGCCATTCGAACAGTCGCTCGCGCTGTGGGACCGGCTCGGTGTACCCGCGCGGCGACTGACCGGCACCGAGGCCCACGCGCTCTTCCCCGAGATCCGCGTCGACGATGTCGGCTTCGCGACGTTTTGCGAAAAGGATGGCTACGCCGACCCGCATTCGATCCTGCAGGGCTACGTCGCGCGTGCGCGCGATGGGGGAGTCGAGTTCCGCGAAGGCGCGCCCGCCCGCGCGATCGATGTGTCCGGCGGCCGCGTCGTCGCGGTGCGGGCCGGTGGCGAGCGCATCGAGTGCGGCACCGTCGTGAATGCGGCTGGCGCCTGGGGCGCGCAGGTCGGCGCGATGGTCGGGCTCACGCTCCCGATCGCGCCACTCCGTCGCCACATCTTCGTGACCGGAGCCGTTCCCGGTCTCGACCACGAGTTCCCGCTGACGATCGAGTTCGCCTCCGGCCTCTACTTCCACCGTGAATCGGGCGGCGTCCTGCTCGGGATGGCTGACTCCGCGGATCCGCCGCGCTTCGACGACTCGGTGAACTGGGACTTCCTGCCGACGGTGGTCGAGCACGCGCTCTCGCGATTGCCCATCCTGGAGCAGGCGACCGTGAAGACCGGCTGGGCCGGGTTCTACGAGGACACCCCGGACCGCCATCCGATCCTCGGGATGGTCGACGAGGTGCCGGGCTTCGTGTGCGCGGCCGGATTCTCGGGACACGGTCTCATGCATGCGCCGGCGGCGGGCGAGATCATCGCGCAGCTCATCTGCGGCGAGGCGCCGAGCGTCGATGTGACCGCGTTGCGCTTCGATCGGTTCGCACGAGGGGCCCTTGTGACCGAACACAACGTGATCTGATGCCACTCTTCTTCCTCGCCCTCGACCTCGCGCTCGTGGCGGCGGCGGCGCTCCTGCTGCTCGGGGTCCTCGTCCGTCGTGGCCGCGGCCTTTCGTACCTCGCGCTCGCGGTGTTGCTGATCGGCCTCGCCATCGGCCTTTGGTACACGGCGATACGAACGCAGCCCACCGGTCTCTGACGGGAGAGGAGATCGGGCCGGCGCACCGAGCGAACCGGGTCATCGGCGCAGCCACAGGCTCGCGTGGACTGGCTGCATCGTGTCGCCGACGACCGTCAGAAGATCGCCCCGCAGGGCGTCCAGTTCCACCTCGTCGCGCAGGCGCGCCGCGAATTGGTCGAGCGTCCGCTCCGTGTCGTATCGCCGCCGGTAGAAGCGCCGGTCGACGAAGCCCTGGATGCGCCGCCGCACCGGCTGAAACAGCGCGACGACCGCGAGCGTCGAGATCGCGACCGCGATTCCGTTGCCCGCGGTGAATGGCGCGAGGAGCGACTCGAACAGCGCGACGCCGCCGACGTACGCCGCAAGCAGGACCGCAGACAGCGCGGCGTACACCAGCGTGCCCCGGATGATCAAGTCGATGTCGTAGAGCCGGTAGCGGAGGATCGCGATCCCGACGGCCACCGGTACGAGGGCGATCCCGAGAGCCAGGAGGACGAATGTGATGCCCCCGCTCTCCGGGATGGCGCCGAACGAAGCGAGGACAATGACAGCGACGAGGTCGAGCCCGAGGAGGAGCGCGGCTGCCCCAACCCACTTGAGCTGCTGTCGCTCCACCCCGACGAAGCGCCGCCACCGCAGGATGAGCGATGCGACGGATGCCAAGATCGCAGCTGGGAGCGTGAGGGCTCCGAACCCGGCCGCAGTATGGAGCGTCTCGTATTCGGGTCGCTCTGCAAGCGCGTTGACGCCGACGATCCCGACGTATCCGATGCCCGTGATCAGGACCGCCGCGCGCCAGCCCCGCGAGACGAGATGGCCGTCCGGGAAGAGCAGCAGGCCGAGGGTGATCGGCAGGAGAAAGCCAGCGAAGAACGTGACCCCGAAGACCGCGTCGGCCACCTGCGAGAACGGGAGGAATAGCTGCTGCGCCAGTCGCGAGTACGTCAAGCTGAATCCGGCGAGCCCGATGAGCAGTCCGGTCGCTGTGTAGATCCAGCCGATCGGGTGGCGCGGGTGACGCGTGACGATGAGCGCGCCAACGATTCCGAACGCGAGGATGCCGAGCCCGAAGGAAAAGACGTCTGCCCATCCGATTCCAACCGTCTCAACGTTGTCACCCCTGGGCCGCTGGACGAACAGGAGGGCGAGCACACCGATGAGCAACGCGGCCGCGAAGAGCGCAGACACCCAGGCCACCGCGGCGGCGCGGTCGCGCCCGTTCATCACAACGCCCCAGTCTGACGTGTAGCCGCCACGACCTTGCGGCAGACAGTACCGCAGCCGCACTGCGCAAACGCGGATGTCGGACTCATCGTCAACGGATCGGACGTGGGTCGAGGCGCTTGCGGACCTCAGGCTTGTCTTTGAAGTCGTCCCAGGCCTTGACGGCCGCACAGCACTTGCAAGTTCGGGGGCATGCGCTATCCCAGAAGAGTGCGGCGACTGGGAGCGCTGGCGGCGTTTTTCGGCGGCCTGATCTGGATGGCTGCACTGACGATCCTGGCGCTTCGGTCGCCGGGAACTTCGACGCAGCATCGGTACACCGCCGACCTAATCGCCGCGTTCGTCGCGGCCCTGCTTGGTGTGCTCGCAGCGATGCCGTTGCTCGGCGGACGGCTGGGGGTCCTCGCGCTGGCATCGAGTGCGGTCGGAACCCTCCTCCTGCTCGAGCCGCCGGCGCTGCGGGGCACCGGACTCCTCTTGGCAGCCCCCGTGCTCATCGTGTTCGGGACGCTGACATTTGCAGGCGCGCAAGTGCGCGACGGCGAACGAGTAGCGGGCACGCTCCTGGCGATCGGCGCGCTCCTGCTCATCCCGTTCGACACCGACGACGATCGAGCATGGCTCGGGCTCGTGTTCGGGCTCGCCTGGGTTTGGGTCGGGCTCCGTGGGCTGATCGCTGGACGAGCGAAGCAGGGTCACTCGCCTGATGCCGAATCGTCGATGCCTCGGTGAAGAAGCTTCGCAGCTCGGCGGGTTGCCGATGACAGGCAGGCGATCCGGGCCAGGCTGGTCCTCGGCCTGCACCGACACCGAGGGCAACACGTTCTCGCTCTTCCAGGACGACCCGAGCGTGACGCGCGCCGCGGCTATCCTCGCGCAGTGTCCGATCGCAAGGAGGTACGCCTCACCAGCCTGTCGTCCTGCGCCGGCTGAGGCGCGAAGCTGGGCCCTGGCCCACTGGCGCAGGTCCTGCGCCCCCTCGCCACGCAGCACGACCCCGCGGAGCTGCTCGTCGGCCTGAAGTCATCCGACGACGCGGCCGTGTACCTCGTTGCCGACGGCGTGGCCATCGTCGAGACCCTGGACTTCTTCCCGCCGATCGTCGATGACCCGTACGCCGCGGGCGCGGTCGCCGCGGCGAACGCGATGTCCGATGTGTACGCGATGGGCGGCGAGGTCCTGTTCGCGCTGAACATCGTCGCCTGGCCGGACGACCTCTCGCTCGACGCGCTCGAACAGCTCATGGCGGGCGCGGTCGACAAGGTCGCCGAGGGCGACGGCGTCGTCGCCGGCGGCCACACGGTCATCGACACGGAGCCGAAGTTCGGGCTTGCCGTCACCGGACGCGCGCATCCGGATCGGCTCCTGACGAAGGGGGCGCTCCGCGCCGGCGATGCGCTCTGGCTCACGAAGCCGATCGGCACGGGTGTCCTGACCACGGTGCACAAGAACGGCGACCTCGCGCCTGAAGATCTCGCATCGGCGGTCGCCTCGATGGTCGCGCTCAATCGCGCGGCCGCGCGTGCCGCCGTCGTGGCGGGTGTGCACGCCGCCACCGACGTCACCGGCTTCGGACTCGTCGGCCATGCCCACGAGATGGCCGAGCGCTCCGGAGTCGGCATCCGGATCGACGCGGCCGCGGTGCCGCTGCTTCCCGGCGCCCGGGCGCACGCCGAGCGCGGCGTGAGCTTCGGCGGCCTCGAACGGAACACGACCTTCTACGTCGGTGAGGGGCACGCGCGCTTCGCCGACGCGATCGATGAGCCGACCCGCCGGCTCATGCTCGATCCGCAGACGTCCGGCGGCCTGCTCGTCGGCGTCCCCGCCGCGCACGCGGCCGCGTGGGAGCGAGCGCGTGAGGCGCACGGCGTGAACGCGTGGAAGGTCGGCGACGCGATCTCGGGTCACGGCGTCGCGGTCGCGTGACCGAAGCGGAGGCGGTCGAAGGCGTCGACGAAGCGCAGCCATTGACACGAGCGGCGCAGCTCGCGCTGTTGAGTCCCGGACGCGCGGCCTTCCAGCTCGCGTGGCCCGGCATCATCGAGCAACTGATCCGCGCCAGTGGGCAGACCGTCGTCATCGCGTTCATCGGACATCTCGGGGCGGTCGCGACGGCGGCCGTGGGTGCCTCGCTGCAGTTCACGTTCCTGCTCTTCCCGGTGTTCAACGCGCTGTCGATCGGGACCGTCGCGCTCGTCAGCCGCCGCATGGGGGAGCGGCGCGCGGAGGCGGCGTCGAGCGTCGTCCGCCAGTCGCTCGTGCTGGGCGCCGCGCTCGGCGTCCTCACCGGTGCGCTGTTCGCGATCTTCGCGAAGCGACTGCTCATGCTGATCGGTGCCGACGAAACCGTGTCGTCCGCAGGTGCGCCGTACCTTGCGGTGCTCGGCGGGCTGAACGTCTTTCAGACCATCTCGATCATCGGCGTGTCCGCGATGCGTGCGGCCGGGGACACGCGCACCCCGATGTGGCTCTCGGCCGGCGGCTCCGCGTTGACGATCCCGGCGACGTACGCGCTCGTGACCGTCGCGGGACTTGGGATCATGGGTGCGGCGTACGCGCAGATCGCGGTGAGCATCCTGTTCTGCGCGGGCACGATCTGGTTGCTCTGGCGCGGCATCGCGGGCCTGCGGATCGCCGGCGGGACCTGGCGGCTGGAGCGCGCCACGATGCGATCGCTCGCGTCGATCAGTGGCTACTCGGCCGGCGAGTCATTTCTCTTCAGCGTCGGGATCCTCGCCCTCGGCTTCCTCGCGTTCCGGTTCGGCACCGAGGCGTACGCGGCGCATCAGCTCGTCGGGCAGCTCGAGTCGCTGTCGTTCCTACCGTGCGTCGGGTTCTCGGCGGCGTCGGCCGCACTCGTCGGGCAATCGCTCGGGATGCGCGATCCGCAGCGCGCGATGCGTTCAGGCTGGGCATCGGCGCGTATGGCGATCCTGTGGACGACCGCCGCCGGGGCGATCCTCGCTCTCTTCCCGCGCTTCTTCCTCGGCCTCTTCACGAACGACCAGGGCGTCATCACGGCCGGTGTCGGCGCGCTCGTGGTGATCGGCTTCGCGCAGCCGGCGCAGGCGCTGAACTTCGCGATGGGCGGGGCGTTGCGCGGCTCAGGCGACACGCGCTTCACCCTCACCGCGACGATCGTGAACTGGCTCGTCGTGCGGCTGCCGCTCGCGGTGCTGTTCGCGTTCGTGCTCGGCCTTGGTCTCGCCGGGATCTGGCTTGCGGTGTTCGTCGACTACTGCGTGCGCGCGGGCATCCTGTCGCTGCGGTTCAGGAGCGGGAGATGGGCGAAGCGCGTGCTGTGATCCGCTGATCGGTGCCCAGGGCGGGACTTGAACCCGCAAGCCCTTTCGGGCACATGCCCCTCAGACATGCGCGTCTGCCAAATTTCGCCACCTGGGCTCGGATGCTCATTCTATCAATGCCGAACGGACGTCAGGATGTCGTTCGAGATCGCGCTGCCAGATCAGCCACTTTCGCGTGAGGCGCGGCGCGCGCGGATCGCGATAGAGAGCCGGGAGTGGGACATGGCTCGCGCGTTTGCCGTAGCGGAGCGTGTAACACGCATGCCGTCGACCACAAGCGGCGCGCTCGATGATGAGCCCGTCGATGCCGAGGGCCGATCCGAGGCACGCGCGGAGCCATGCGAGGTGGCTGCGGCTGCCACAGACGAATTTGGTCTGCAGGTATTCCCAGTAGTAGTCGCTGCGCCGGCCGGTGTCGGCACGGGCTCGCTTGTTGATGATGGAACCGTCGCCATCGAGCAGCCCTCGGGCAAGCTCGAGCATCAGGTCATCCGGCACGACTATCGCGCCGATGGTCAGGCTCTTGCGCCCGGTGATCCCGATGCCTTCTAGCCAGCGGCAAAACCGGACATCTCCGAATTGGATCCGGTATGCGGTGCCGCCGGTCTCCGTGCGGAACGCGCTGATTGGATTGGACTTACCGAGGCATTTGGCGAACAGCTCCACGAGCTCCCGGTCGGCGCTCGGAAAGGAAATGTGGTCACCGTCGACGACACATCCATCCGTGGCCATCAATCCGATCGCATAGGCAAGCGTCGGACGCCACGTTGTATCGACGGGCGCTGACGTCCGGCGCCGGTCCCGCTCCGGCGGCACCCGCGGCACGTACTGCATCCCGCGATGCGCGGCGGCGGCGCGAGCGATCCGCGGATCGTCCTTCGCGCTCCGACCCTTTGCCCAACCCTTGCCCTCGCCCGCCGGCATACACGTCCATATGCCGTGATACCGAGCGTCGTGACAAGGGGCCAACGAGCCCCGGGCGGTCGCTACCGGTGGCCGGTCGGCTCGCCGTTGTGCGACTTGCCGTCGCGCGGCCGAGACTGGACCGTCCCCTCGTCACGCGACGGCGTGGGCTTGTCCCTCTCGGCCTCCATCTCCCGCGTCTCTCGTTCGAGCCGCTCTTCGGGTTCCGACTCGGCGCCGATGAATTGGTTCCGCGCGTCCGCGATCGCGCGGATGAGCTCGTCGAGCTTCAGCTCGGTCGCCTTCGCGTCGCGGTTCTGGGTGTTCTGGATGAGGAACACCATCAGGAACGTGACCAGCGTCGTGAACGTGTTCGCCATCAGCTGCCAGGTATCGGAGAATCCAAAGACCGGGCCGGTCAAGGCCCACATCAAGATCAACGCGATTGCGACCGCGAACGTCCACGCTGAGCCCATCGCGTCCGACACCCGGGTCGCCACCTTGCCGAACCACGCCCTGAACGGCGACGCGCGCTGCGCGGCCTGATCGGCACGTTCTTCGGCCGTCGCGGCAGCCTCGACCCGCGAGACGTTCGCCTTCTTCATCCTCTTCGTCGACTTCATCGACCCAGCAACGAAGCACGCCCCGTGCCAGCCACAATGCCGCCATGCGTGTCACTCGTTGCCCACGCTGTCGTGCCGAGGACATTGCCGCCGATGCCCATCCGGCGCGGATCCTCAGCAACGGCGTCGCCCTCAGGGTCTTCGTGTGCCGCAGCTGCTACCGCCCGACCGAGCTCGAGTACCGCATCGCCTGCGAGACCACCGGCGCAACGTACCGGCCGATACCCATCCGCGAGGCGCTGCGCGCGCTCCACGACTTCTACACCGCGCGGCTCGCCGAGCTCGACGACCCGGACCGATTGATCGACGACGACGAGCGTGCGTCCGGCGCGATGCCGATCCGGGCGGCGTTGGCAGACGTCGACCGGCGCCTTGCGATCGCCCCGGTGAGCGATCCGGGCACCTAGACTTCGGGCGTGACGAGCGTGCGTCCGGACCTCGTGCTGCTCTGGCCGTCGTACACGTTCTTCCCGCTCGCCGGCATCGCGGTGCTCGTGTTCGGGGTCGCCGGCCACGACGGCGTCATGGTCGCGATCGGGATCGGCCTGCTCGCGCTGAACGCGCTCATCATCCTCAACTACGCGTACTTCACCGCCCTGCGGATCGAGGGCGACGATCTCGTCTACCGCACGTTCTTCGGCACGCACCGTGAGAGCGTCGCCGTCGGTGCGCTCCAGCGCGTCGACGCGAAGCGCTATCCCGGTGCGCACTCCGGCGTCTCCGCGCCGCACTTCGTCGCGCGCGGCCGAACAAGCACGGTGAAGGTGAACACGAAGCCGTATCGCCTGCGTGATTTCGCGGCGCTCATCGCGACGCTGCGTGTGGCGAACGCGCGCTTCGAGCTCGATCCGTTCTGGTCGCGGGTCGCGGCGGGCGAGGATGTCACGAAGGAGGTCGCGCTCACGCCGCGCTCGCGGTGGTGAGCCGCTAGTCCGGATCGCGCAGCCCGCGATGCTCGATCGCGGTGCAGCGATCCCACACCACCCGGACGCCCTTCGACTCCGCGCGTCGCGCCGCCTCCTCATTGCCGAGGCCGAGCTGGAACCACATCGCGCCGATCCCGCTGGCGAGCGCGTCGTCGACGACGTCGTCGAGGAATTCGCCGCGCCGGAAGACGTCGACGAAGTCGATCTGCTCGGAGGAGGGGATGTCGGCGAGCCGGTCGTAGACCCGCTCACCTTCGATCGTCGCGCCGCGGAGCTGGGGATTCACCGGGATGATCCGGTAGCCATGGCGGCGTAGGTATGCGGACACCGAGTTGCTCGGTCGATCGGGTCGGGCGGAGTAGCCCACGACGGCGATGGTCCGGGCGGACCGGAGGAGGGAGCGCGCGAGGTCGGGCTCATTCATTTTCTCACGTCCCGCCGGTCATGAACAGTCTTGTTCACGGGTCGAGCGGCAGGATAATCGCCTCAAGATGCCGCCTCGAGCCCCCGTCGTCTGGACGACCACCGCCGTCCGCAGCGAGCGCTTTCGCCAGCGCATCGACGAGCGCCATCGCGAGCTCTCGGTGCAGGCGAAGGCGCGTGGGCGCGCGTACCGCCGTTCGCGCGCGATCTCAGGGAGCGACGAGGCGGTCAGGCTACGCGCGGATTTCCTCGCCGCGCTCGGACGGCTCACGACGTTCGAAACCGCGAGCGTCCGGCTCGCACGGTGCCGGTACGAGGCGCAGCTCACCGTGCACGCCGACGACCTGTCACGCGATTACTTCGAGCTCTGGCAGCTCATCGCCCGGCGGGGCAGCGAGCAGGCGGATCTCGATGCCCGCGGCGCCGAGCGGCTCGACTACTTCGCGACACAGCTTGGTCGCCTCGAGGGGATCGCCGACGCGCTCATCCTGGCCGGTCGGAACGTCCGGCTGTTCCCGCTCCCGCCGATGCCCTGGATGGTGGTCAGCTAGCGGCGCGGATCTTGGCCAGTCGCGCTTCGTCTGACGCACGCCGCGCGTCCGCCTTCGCGATGAGGGCGGTGATCTCTGCCTGGGGCCACACCACGATCCCGTCGTCATCAGCGATCACGATGTCGCCGTCGCGCACGTGGGCGCCACCGATGTCGACGCTGCCGCCGACACGTCCGGGCGACACCTTGTTCGGCGCCGTCGGCGTCGTGCCGCGGCACCACACCGGGAAGCCGAGCCTGCGGATCTCGGACGCGTCGCGCACCAGACCATCGGTCACGAGTCCCACGACGCCGTGTGCCTTCAGGTCCGCCGCCATGATGTCGCCGATGGTCGCGGTGCGCGATGCCGCGTGGCCGCTTACGACGAGCACGACGCCCGGCGACGGTGATGCGAGCGCCGACACGACCGCCTGGTTGTCATCGACGCTCGCCTGGACCACGAGTGCGGGCGCCGCGATGCGCCACGCCGGATCGAGCGGGCGGAGCCCGGGCTGCACGACGCCGCGGCCCTGGGCGGCGTCGGACGCGAGTGTTGCGGTGAGCCACTGCGGGAGCACGGGCATTGGCGCCTCCACTCTGTGTCCGGTGGGGCCTGGGGGATTCGAACCTCCGACCCGCTGCGTGTAAAGCAGCCGCTCTGACCGCTGAGCTAAGGCCCCGCGAAGAGGATAGGCGGACACTCCGCGGAACTTTCCGGCTGCCGCGCCGTTCCATCCACATG
>JALYLX010000130.1 GCA_030773995.1 Chloroflexota bacterium | reverse complement strand
CGGCATAGCCGGGCCCGCCGTACGCGCTGGGTCAGGCAGTTCGCCACAGGTGTTGGAGCGTGCGCTGGCCCACACTTACGCGGTGAGCGAAGCTGTCCAGTATGGCCAGGAGCGACGCCTGGTCACGGTCCTCTTCGCGGACTTCGTCGGGTTCACGACGCTGGCCGAGGACCTCGACGCCGAGGTCCTGCAGGAGCTCGTCTCCGGCATTTTCGAGGACCTGGCGGAGCAGGCGGTGACCCACGACGGGACGATCGAGAAGTTCATCGGCGACGCCATCTTCGTGATCTTCGGCGCGCCGATCGCCCACGAGGACGATCCGCAACGAGCCCTGCGCACCGCCCTCGCGATGCACAAGGTCTTCGGCGAGCACGCTGTCCGCGCGAAGAAAGAGCGCGGCATCGAGCTCGGGCTCCGCATCGGCGTGCACACCGGGATGGTCGTGGCCGGGAACGTCCGCTCCATCGCGGAGTACGGCGTCATGGGCGATACCGTGAACACGGCCGCGCGGCTGCAGGAAGCGGCGCCACCAGGCGAGACCTACGTCACGCAGGCGACCTTCCGGCTCACGAACCGCGAATTCACGTTCCGCGAGGTGGGCCCGATCGAGATGCGGGGAAAAGAGAAACCCGTCCTCGCGTACGCCCTCACCGGCGAGCGGTCGGACATCCGGGTCGCCATCGAGCTGAACGCGCCTCTCGTTGGCCGGTGGATGGAGCTCTCCCGCCTCGACCTCGCGTACCAATCGGCGCGGATCGGGCGGACCGAGGTCGTGCTCATCGCCGGCGAGCCCGGGATCGGGAAGAGCCGCCTCGTGTCGGAGTTCATCGGGCTCGTCACGGCGGACGATGGCGCCGCCGGCAACGACGCGCCGCGTGTGCTGCGCTGGACGTTCTCGCGCGTCAACCAGCGGAGCTACGCCGGGTTCATCGAGCCGCTCCTCGTGGAGCTCCAGATCGACCCGATGGCCGCGGACGCGCGCGACCGGCTCACCGAGAAGCTCACCGAATTCGGCTTCGCGAACCCCGCGGCCACGACCCCGGTGCTGGCCCAGTTCCTCCACCTGCCCGGCGCCGAGGAGACGACGAACGAATCCGAGGAGTGGAAGCGCGGGATGTACCTCATCATCTTCGACGTCCTCGGAGCGCTCGCGCGCACCCGCCCGCTCCTCTACGTGCTCGAGGATCTCCACTATGCCGACTCGGCGTCCCTCGACCTCCTCTGGTTCCTCGCCTCGCGCGGCGCGCGGGTGCCGTTCCTGATCCTGCTCGCGCAGCGGATCGGCGCGGGCGGCCAGCCCAGGCCGTCGCGGATGAACTTCACGCAGATCGTCCTCGAGCCGCTCACCGATGAGGAGGCTGCCCGCATCGTCGAGTCGACGCTCGAATGGGCACCGGCCGAGCTCCGCGACCGGATCGTCGCCCGCGCCGGCGGGAACCCGTTCTTCATCGAAGAGTCGATCCGGGCGCTCGTTGACTCGGGCGCGATCGCGCGCGACGAGAAGGGCGACTGGGTCCTCCGCGAGCGGGCCGCCGCGCTCGATGTGCCCGCAACGCTGCACGCCGTCGTGGCCGCGCGCATCGATCGGCTGCCGCCGCTCGCCAAGGAGTGCATCCAGCTCGCGTCCGTCATCGGCCAGCGATTCGGTGACCGCGTCCTGCGCGCCGCCGGCGGCGACCCGCTCGCCGACGCCGTCGACGTCCTCATCGCGGCCGATCTCGTCGTCGAGGCTGCGCCGGGCGAGCGCCGCGAGGGTCGGTTCCGGTTCAAGCACGCGGTGACGCAGGAGGTCGCGTACAACACGCTCCTCGTCCGCCGCCGGACGGAGCTCCATCGCCGCGTCGCGGTGTCCATCGAGACCGCCCTCGCAAACGAGCTCCGCGACTTCTATCCCGCCCTCGCCCACCACTACCTGCTGGGCGAGGTGCCGGACAAGGCGGCGTCGTACTCGTGGAAGGCCGCCCAGCGCGCGATGAGCATCCACGCGCATGTCGAGGCCCTGCGATTCGCGGAACAGAGCGCGGAGCTCTACGAGACGCTCGGCGATGTCGAGCACGCCGTCGAAGCCCTGTACCTCGTCGGGCGCGTGCGCCGCTACCACGGCGAAGGTGACGCCGCGCTCGCGGCGTACGAACGGGCGCGGATCCTTCTGGAGTCGAAGCCCGAACGCGACCAGCTCCAGATCGCGACGGTGTACGCACACATGGCCGAGCTCGCGACGCGGTGGGAGGCCAAGCATCCCGACCTCGACGGGCTCATCGCGCGCGGGCTCGCGCTTGCGGGCGACGACCCGTCGCCGGTCCGCGTTCGGCTGCTTGCGGCGCGGGCCTTCGCGCCACGCAAGCTCGCCCGGGCCACCGAGGGCGACTGGGAGAACGCCCTGCGAACGGCGCAGGAGGCGCTTGGCATCGCCGAAGAGCTGGGCCTCCTGCGCGAGGTCTCGCTCTGCCTCGACGCGGTCGGCTACGCCTACCGGGCCCTCGGCCGGTTCCGTGACGCGTACGTCGCGAACCAGCGGCGCATCCCGATCGCCCAGTCGCTCCAGGACAGCGACGAGCTCATCGATGCGCACAACATGGTGAGCGCGACCGCGCTGGCCCTCGGGAGCCTCGACGAGGCCATCGAGCACGCGCGAGTGGCGAGCGAGATCGCGCGATCGACCGAGAAGCCGCGCTTGGGCGGCTACGCCTTCGTCCTCGCCGCCGAAGCGCGCCTCGTTGCCGGCGATTTCGACGGTGCCGTGACGACGGTGAACGAGTCACCCGCGTTCGAGCTGACGCCCGCCGACCCGAACCGCCGGTCGCTCCTCGCCTTCGGGATGGGCGCCGCGGCGGCGATCGAAGCCCACGCCGACGAGCAGCGGTTCCGCGATCGCCTTGCCGAGAGCGAGCCCGGCCCGGCGGACGTCGCGATGGCGGAGCTGCTCGCAGCCATCTACGGGTGGCGCGAAAGCGAGAGCGCGTATCAGGCCGCCCGCAGCGCGGGCGCTCCCGGCGGCATCCTGGAACGGGCGATCTGGGGTCCGCCGATGGCCGTGGCTGCCGCGCGGTGGGGCATCGACGACGACACGAATGACGAGCGCATCGCCACGCTCGTCGAGCGCACCGGCTACGCGAGAGGCCGGGCGCTGCTCACGCAGGCCCAGGGGCTGCGCGCGTCACGTCGCGGCGAGCACGCCAAAGCGGAGAAGCTGCTCTTCGATGCCATGCAAGCCTTCGCGACGTTGAACCTCGAGTACGAGCGGATGGTCGCCCTCGCTGATCACGCCACGGCGCTCGCGGCGCAGCGGCGCCTCGACGATGCGGCCGCCGAGCGCGCCGAAGTGCGCGCGTATGCCGAGCGGGCCAACGCGAAGGCCTTGCTCGGAGCGGTGGAGCCCGCGCCCGCCGGTGTGACCGCCGGGTCCTAGTCGGCCAGGTAGCGGTCCATCAGCGGAGTCAGGTACTTCGTCAGCCAGTCCACGGTGCGGCTGAGCGCGTCGATGCGGTTCTCGATCCGGGAGAAGCCGTGGCCTTCATTCGCGTACTCGTGGTACTGATGCGGCGCGCCGTTCGACTTCAGCGCGTCGATGATCTGCAGCGCCTCGCTCTTCGGGACGCGCGGATCGTTCGCGCCCTGCAGCACCAGTAGGGCGGCGCGGATGTTCTTCGCATGCGTGATCGGCGAGCGGTCGATATAGAGCTGCGGATCCTTCGTCGCGTCGCCCAGCTCGCGGATGAGGTACTCGCGCAGGTCGCCGCGGGTCGTATCGAAGAGCGTCTTCCACGAGACGACCCCCACGCTCGAGACCCCCGCCGCGAACCGATCGGGGTGGCGCGCGAGCGCGTACAACGTCATGTACCCGCCGTAGCTGCCGCCGGCGATGCCGATCCGCGCCGGGTCGGCGATGCCCTCCTTCGCCATCCAATCGACGCCGGCCATGACGTCGGCGAGATCTCCGCCGCCCCAGTCGCGACGGTTGAGCTCCTGCCACTCGCGGCCGTACCCCGTCGAGCCACGAACGTTCGGGGCGAGGACCACGAGGCCGCGGTTGGCCAGAAGCTGCGGCGTCGGATCCCACCAGCGGAAGTGCTGGCCCGTCGGGCCTCCGTGGACATACACGACCGCGCCCGGCGTCGCGCTCTGCACGGCCTCGGCGTGCGGGACGTACAGCAGCGCGGGCACCTCGCGACCATCGGCGCTCGGATAGCGCACGTGCACCGGCTCGACGAGCACGTTCGGGTCGATCTTGCCGCCGAGCGAATCGGTGAGCGGCCGGAGCGTGACCTGGTCGCCCTCGCGGACCCAGACGTCGGCCGGCCGCCGGGCGGACGTGAACGTCATGACGACGGTCTCGCTATCGGGGCCCACCCGCGGCCACTCGTACATGCCGCGCAGATCGGCGACCGGCGTCGCCGCACGCGACACCGAGAACACCCGATGGACCGCGCGGGTCGCGTCCTTGTCCTGGAGGTAGACGACACCACGCGCGTCGGGACGCCAGACCGGACCCTGCTCGTCGAACGGGTTACTGGTGAGGTAGCGGAGGCGTACGGCGTTGGTGCCCTCGACATCGATGAGCGCGATCTCGCGCCGGCCGCGCGCGCTCGAGGTGAACGCGATCGTGCGCCCATCCGGCGACCACCGCGCGAATTGCGAATCGCCGGTCGCGCCCCCGCGGGTATCGAGCTTCACGGCATCGCCACCGCCGGCGGGCATGAGGTACAGGTCGGCCTCGATCCGCGAGCCGGACCGCCAGGATTCGAACAGGATCCACCGGCCGTCCGGCGAGAGGCGCGGCCGGGCGTCCTCATACGTGCCGTCGGTCAGCTCGCGGCGCGCACCGGTCGCGCTGTCGATCAGCTGAATGCTGAAGCGCTTGCCGCCGATGTTCGCGACGCACGCGATCGACCGTCCATCAGGCGACCACTCGATATCGCGATGCATCGCGTCGTCGTCGGAGGTGAGCTTTCGTTCGTGCTCGCCATCGCGGTCGACGATCCAAATGGACATGCGCTCTGTGCCGGCGGCGTCGCGGGTGAACGCGATCTGCGTTCCATCAGGCGACCACCGCGGGGAAACGCTTCGGGTGTCCGACCCGGTGAGCTGGATGATCTTGTCGCCGGCGATCGGCGTGGTGTAGAGCTCGTACGCGCCGGTCCGGTTCCACGAGAACGCGACCTCGGACCCGTCGGGCGAGAGATCGATGCCGCCCCAGAAGAAGTCGACGCTCGGCAGCCCGCCGACGACCGCGACATCGAGCCGCTGGAAGCCGTCGACCAGGGGCACCGGCCGGAACCGCACGGGCGACGGTGTGAGCGTCGGCGGATTCGCGATGGTCGTCGGCGGAGCGACGGTGCCCTCGGCCGCCCAGTCCTCGGCAAAGCTTCGGGGACGGACGCTCGCCTTGGCCGGCGGTGCGGCGCTCGCCGCGGCCGGGACCAGCCCTCCGCGGGCCGGGCGTGGCGCGGCCTCGGTGCGCGCGCGC
>JALYLX010000129.1 GCA_030773995.1 Chloroflexota bacterium | reverse complement strand
CGCCGACCCGCCGCTCGTACAGCGGCTCGCAGCGCGCGGGCTCGCCGGTGCGGCCCGGGGTCGCGCGCGCGGTCGGCGAACCATCCGCGATCCTGGAGCGCGAGGCGGCACACGAGCGGGCCTACGTGACGAAGGACTTCCGCCGCATCGGCATCGTCGTTGTGGTCATGGTGGTCCTGCTCATCATCAGCGATATCGCGGTGAACGCGCTCCTGCCCTAGCGGCGAGCACGGCGGGCGCGCCTAGACTGAGACCTCGACGCGACGGACCCGTGGCTCAGCGGTTAGAGCACTCGGTTCACATCCGAGGGGTCGCTGGTTCGAATCCAGCCGGGTCCACGTGACTGACCCCGCTGTGGATGCGCGCTTAGTGCGTCAGTTTCGCGTCGACTCGTTAGGACAAGCATGGTTTGCCAGACCATCGGGCGAACGCCCCGCGCATCCAGCCTGCTGGATTCGGACTCGTGAGTTCTCTTCCTTGAAAGGAAATGGGTGAACAGAGGCGACCTAGACAGCCGACACGAGCGAATCATTAAGAAGCGCGAAAACTTGGCGACATTCTTCAACCGGCGACGCGGCATTGCTGGCCCCTCTGTGTCCTAGGTTCACACTTACCGTCGTGGCGAGGTCGCGGGTGGAGTGGGCGAGCGACGACCCCTATGCGCGGCGTCGTGAGCTGTACGCGCGGGCTGCCCCCGTGTTCCGGCGGAATGGGTACTGGGACACGACGCTGAAGGACCTTTCCGGCGCTTGTGGGCTTTCCATCCCGGCGCTGTACCGGTACTTCCCGTCGAAACGGGCGTTCGCGTTCTTCCCGCTCGCCTCGTTGTATCCGGAGCTGCAGGCGCCCCCACCCAACGTGAGTGACACCGACCCGGTGACCCTCCTATCCGGCTGGATCGACGCCGCCGTTACGGAGCTTCCCAACTACACGCTCGCGCTCCGGCTCGCCCATGAAGCCGGACTGACCGAAGACGAAGAGCGGACGGTCGAGACGAACCTCGCCGCGCATATCGCCGTCCTCAGCGCGATCGCGCAGCGTGCCGCTCCGCATCTCGATGGCCGGAGTGCCGACGAGCTCGCATCAACGATGATCAGCGTCGCGGTCGGCCCGGCGGCAATGGGGCTCGTCGCCGACCCGGTGGCCCTGCGGCGGCAGTTGCGCGCACTGTTGCGCGGATACGGGCTCGTCGTCGGACGGACGGCGCCTGCGGGCGCCAGGCGGTGACTTGCACGAAACGGCGAACTTTTCACGTGCCATTGACGGCGCGCCGCGGCGCCGCCACGGTCGCGCCGTGGAGAGGGGATCGCAGTCACCGCGGATCTTCGGTCTGGCGGGGGCGCTTCAACCGGTCTGGGTCTTAGGCGGAGCGGTCGGGTTCGGCGCGCTGCGAGCCGGCTATGACGCGAGCCACGCGATCAGTGAACTCGGTCAGCAGGGGTCGGCGTACGCGGTCATCTGGAACGTCGTCGGCTTCGGCGGATCCGCGCTCCTCTACGTCCTGTCCGCCGCCGCCATCGGCGCCGCGCTGGGTCGCGGGTGGCTCTTCCGTCTGACCGCGGTGCAGGCAGCGACGATCGCCGCGAGCGGGACTTTTAGCTGCGATCCCGGATGTCCCCCGGTCATGTCGTCATGGCAGGGTTGGGCGCACACCGTCTTTGGACTCACAGCCTTCGCGGTCACCTGCGTCATCCCACTCGTCGCTTGGCGGACCTTCAGGCGGCGCGTGGAATGGCGCTCGCTGGCGCCCATCTCGCTCGCAGTAGGCGTCGTCCTCGTCGGCTTGTTCCTGGTCGGGCCGTTCTTGTTCGGGCCCGAGCGCGTGGGTTTCTGGCAGCGAATCACGCTGGTTATCGCCGGCGCGTGGGCCGCGGTGGTCGCACTTCGTCTGTGGCGACTCCTGCCCGCCGGTGGGGACGCTGGCGGGCGTTCGGAACCTGTTACGGCACGCACCGCGGCGGATCTCTGATCGTGCACACCCACGCCACGCCACGCCGCTGCGGCTCGACCGACTCGACTACGCACGGGCGCCTCAGGCGACGCCCGGGGGTGGGCACGCAGCGGATCGGTGTCCGAGAACCATTTTCGTAGCCTCGGTGCGGGGCGACGGTGGCAGCCACAGTTGCGTCCTCGCTTCATCCGCCTCGCCCACATCGGTTGTCGCTGCTTCGATCAGCCGTTCGTGGGTGGCTCACCGACAAATTCTGGATCAACTGGATGGTCAGCATCGACAACGGGTAGCGCCGCCGGCCGGGCCGGCACAGTCGTGCCCGGCCGCGCGACCGACGCAGCTCCTACGCCGCAGTCTTCTTCGCCTTCGCCTTCGCCCGGGCCGGGCGCTTCGGCGCCTTCAGCAGGGTGGGCCGGCGCTTCTCCGCGGCGCCGCAGACCGTCTCGATGATGAGCCGGGTCACGACGTACGGGTCGCAGTTCGCGTTCGGCCGGCGATCCTCGATGTAGCCCTTCTTGTCGACCGCGACCTGCCACGGGATGCGCACGGATGCGCCGCGGTCCGACACGCCGTAGGTGAACTCTTTGTACGACGCGGTCTCGTGCAAGCCGGTGAGGCGCTCCTCGATCGCGTAGCCGTAGTTCTGGACGTGCAGGTCATGACGGGTCTTCAACGCCTCGGCCGCGGCGACGCAGGCGTCGTAGTTTGAGCGCATCGCCTTCGTCGAGAAGTTCGTGTGCGCGCCGGCGCCGTTCCAGTCGCCGCGGACCGGCTTCGGATAGAGCGTGGCGCTGATGCCGAAGTCCTCCGCGACCCGATAGAGGAGCCAGCGCGCGATCCACAGCTGGTCTCCGACATCGGGCGCGCCCACCGGCCCGATCTGGAACTCCCATTGGCCGGGCATGACCTCGCCGTTGATCCCGGCGATCTTCAAGCCCGCCTTGATGCACGCGTCGAGATGGGCTTCCACCACGTCGCGGCCGAACACCTCGTCCGCGCCGACGCCGCAGTAGTAGCCCCCCTGCGGCGGCGGGAACCCGTTCTCCGGGAAGCCGAGTGGCCGCGAGCCGTCGAAGAACGTGTACTCCTGCTCGATCCCGAACCAGGTCTCGTCGCCGGCGTACTTCTTCGCCATGGCCGCATTCGCCGCGCGCGTGTTCGTCGGATGCGGCGTCATGTCCGTCAGGAGCACCTCGGTCATGACGAGCTTGTTCTCGCCGCCCCGGACCGGATCAGGGCAGACGAACACGGGCTTGAGCACGCAGTCCGAGTTCGCGCCCGGCGCCTGGTTCGTGCTCGATCCGTCGAAGCCCCAGATCGGTGGCGCTTCGCCGATGGGCACGACCTTCGCCTTGGAACGGAGCTTCGCGGTCGGCTTGGAGCCGTCGATCCAGATGTATTCCGCGCGATACACGCTCATGCGCTCATCTCCCTCGTACCTGCGTTGTGGGCCCTTTGGATGGTAGGGACGGCGACACGCGGCCGCAGTTGCGGGAGCGGGACGCTTTGGTGCCTGGTGGGTGTCGGCCTACCCGACCTTGCGCCGCGCGCGGGCACCCCATCGGAAATACGCGACGGACCCATCGGGTCCGCGCAGGAAGTCGCCGCTCAGCCCGCCCGGTCCGTCCACGACGACCTCGTCCGGGCCGCTGAACGCCAGCCGTAGCGGCGGCGGCACCGGCCGCTCTGCGACAGAGCCCTTCCACGTGAGCCGCAACAAGAGGCGGCCGTCTTCGGGAGCGAGCTCGATGTCGGAGAGCGGTGCGAAGTAGCGGCCGGCGTACGGCCGTAGATTCGGCTGCGGCTCGAGCGGCGCGGGGGTGACCCGGGGCGCGAGACCGAGCCACGCCGTCTGGAGCCATTCGGCGAGCTCGTCGTTGAGCCGCTGGCCATTCGCCCCGTTGGTCAGCACCACGAACGCCGCTTCGCGATCCGGAACGAGCAGCAGCAGGCTCATGTGGGCCACTGTCGCGCCGCCGTGTCCGGCGATGGGGACGCCGCCGCGCTCGCCGAGGAACCACGAGAGGCCGATCGCGCCGCGGCCGCCCGTCGACGCTCGAGGTTCGCGCATCGCCGCGAGCGCCCCCGCCGGCATCAGGCGGGCGCCGCCGGCCACCGTGCCGTCGCCGAGGTGGAAGCGCGCGTAGCGGAGGAGATCGTTCACGGTCGAACGAACGCCGCCGGCCGGATCGGTCACCCGCCCCTCGGAGAGCTGCGCGTGCACGCGAACGGCGGTCCCGCCCCGGACGGTGTGCCCAGCCGCGAGGCGCTCGTACAGCACGTCCGCGGGGTCGAACGCCGAGTGCTCCATCCCGAGCGGCTCGAACAGCAGCTCGCGCACCGCCGTTTGATAGGTCGTCCCGGTCACGACCTCGATGACCCGGCCCGCCACCGTGAGCGACACGTTGTTGTACGAGAAGACGCCCGGCGGGCTGACGATGTCCAGCGTGGCGAGCTGCGCCACGCCGCGGGCGAGCGCGTCGTCCCCGGAACCGGTCGGCGTCAGGTATTCGCCGAACCAGCCGGCCGTGTGCGTGAAGAGCTCCCGCACCGTGACGCGCTCGGCCACGTTCGGATCCCCGGTGCGCATGTCGGTGAGGTAGCGCCGGACGGGAGCGTCGAGATCGAGCCTCCCCTCGGCAGCGAGGCGGGCAGCGACCGTCGCGGTCATCGTCTTCGTGATCGACGCGATCTCGAACACCGTGTCCGCATCGACGGCCAGCGGGTGGTCGACGTTCGTCACCCCAAAACAGAAAGACCGCGGCTCACCGGCGTCGAGCACGCCGATCGCGACGCCGGGCACGACGTGATTCGCCATCGCCGCTTCGACGAGCGTCGCGAGCGCTTGCTGATCAGGCCCGGTCACCAGCTCCCGCCTCCCCCGCCACCGCCGCCGCCGCCCGAGAAGCCGCCGGAGAAGCCACTGCCACCGCTCCCTGCGGGGGTCGACACGACCGTGGAGGCGAGCGTGCTCGAGAAGCTCGTGAAGCTGTTCGAGAAGGCGAGCGCGTTGAACGGACCGGGGCCCACGTAGAAGCTCGACACCGCCTGGGCAGTGTCCAGGCCGGCGAACGCGCGCATCCATTTGTCGACGCTCGCGAACATGACGGCGTACGGCAGGTAGGCCGTGAACAAGCCCTCCCGCTCCGCGAACCTCGCCCGATCCGTCTCGGCCGTATCCATGTACCACTTGAATCCGAGGGCTTGCGCGAACAGCGCGGCGCCGGCCGCGGTCCGCGCCGGCATCGCCCGATTCAGCACGAGGAGCGCAAGGCCCGCGGGCACGAGGGCGAGGCCCACGAAGCCCCACCCGACGAGCAGGCCGAGGAAGAACACGAGCCCGATCCCCAGGACAGCCGCGACGCAACCGACTCCCGCGTATGCGGTCCGCACCCACGACGGATCCGCGACGAACCAGCCGCGCCGCATCGCATCCGCGTATAGGAGCTTCTCGGCGCTCTTGAGCGTAGGCGCGAACCGACCCTTGAGCGACGAGAGCAGGACGCTATCCCCGCCGGCGAAGAGGCCGTCGAAGAGCTCGCCCTCATAGCGCAGGAGGTCGTCGCCGGCCTTTTTCTTGTCGAGGGTCCAATCGGCGTGGCCGAACAGCCCGTGCTTCGGGTGCTCCGTGATCGTGAGGTAACTGCGCACGGCGAGATCGACGATCGTGGCCACGAGGTCGCGGGGGTCAGCGCTCTCGTCGACGATGACGCCGAGCTGCGCAGGTCGCAGCCTGAGCGGGGGTTCGTACTCGGCGACGACGGCGCCGCGCGGACGTCCACGATCACGACCTCGCGTCCACCACAGCCACCACACCGCGAACAGCGCGCCAATGAGCACCACGGCCGCGACGCCGAGCGCCAGCGGCGCTGTCGAGAAGTAATCGGCGAATCCGCGCGGCCGCGTGACGAGGGTCGGGTCGGCGACCGCGACCGCGCCTGGTCTGATGGCGGTCACGATCGTCAGCTGCTCGCCTGCCGCGAGCGAGCGGGTCGCGACGAAGTCGGCGCGATCGGCGGTGTTCGCCGGCTTGCATGGCGCGGTGGAGCCCGCAGGGCCCTCGAAGCACGTGACCTTCTGGATCGCACCGGCCGGCGCGGTGACCGACACGGCCAGGATCGCCGTCGGTACGGTCCAGCCGGCGCCGTTGACGTTCCAGTACAGCTCGTCGCGATCGGAGAAGGCGTTGAGCGCCCCGTCGACCGTGTAGCGGATGCGATACGTCTGCTTCCCGCTCACCGTGCGGTTGGGATCGCCGATCTTGATCTCCGTCATCGTGTCGCCCGTGGATACCTGATACGTGATGCTTCGTCCCGCGGCGTCGGTGACACTCTGGACGGACAGCCGGTAGAGCCGATCGTGCGTGTCGTCGTACCGGTAGCGCCGCGGGATGTCCCGGAAGATGCCGTGCTTCTGCAGGCCGTCGAAGTCCACGTCGATCGATTCGAGGATCGCGAGCGACCCATCGGCCCGGATCGCGATATCGGCGCGGAAGGCGTCGATCGTCCAGCCGGTGTCGGCGCTCGCCGGAGCCGCGGCGAGCACGAGGACGGCGAGGACCGCGACAGCCGCGAGCAGGGTCTTCACCACGTTCACTTGGAGTCCGATGCTATCGTTGCCCCACGCGCGGATCGCGCGATGACAGCATGGAGGTGCGTTCGATGACCGAGCTTGCCGCGACTACGACTCGCACCTCCGGACGCGCCGCCGCCTGACCCTCGTCCTTCGGCGTCGTGACCGGATGGTCCACGACGACTTTGAAGGAGGCGCGATGCATCCCCGCCTTGCGACCCTTGGATGGGATTCCGCATGGGAGGCCGTCCGTTCGACCCTCGGCCTCGACGACCTCGCACCGGCACGCGTCGCGATGCAGCATCGCGGCGGATACGTCCTGTACGACGCCGACGGCGAATCCGCGGCCGTCGTATCCGGCCGCTTCCGCCACGAGACCCAGGTACCCGCCGACTTCCCGGCGGTCGGCGATTGGGTCCTCGCCCGCGACGGCGTGATCCACGCCGTGTTGCCGCGCCGCACGTCGTTCTCGCGCAAGGCCGCGGACACCCTTGCCGAGGAGCAGGTCGCGGCCGCGAACGTCGACGTCGTGTTCGCCGTCGAGGCGCTCGGTGATGTGCTGAACCTCCGCCGCATCGAGCGCTACCTCACCGTCGCGTACGAGAGCGGTGCCCGGCCGGTCGTGCTGCTGAGCAAGGCAGACCTCAGCGCCGATCCGGACGCGGCGCTCCGGTCGGTGGGCGAGATCGCGCCGGGCACGCCGGTCCACGCGTTGAGCGCGTACACCGGCGCCGGCTTCGAGATCTTCGATCTCTACTGCCAGACCGGCCGGACCGCGGTGTTCCTCGGTCCCTCGGGCGTCGGCAAGACGACCCTGCTCAATGTCCTCACCGGCGAGCAGCGACCGACCGCGGCGGTGCTTGCCGACGGCCGCGGCCAACACACCACGACGCACCGCGAGCTTGTGCTCGTCGGACGACGCGGAATCGTGATCGACACGCCCGGCATGCGCGAGCTCCAGCTGTGGGACTCGGACGGCGGCCTCTCGGCGGTCTTCCCGGACATCGACGCCCTTGCGGCCCGATGCCGCTTCGACGACTGCGCCCACGCGGGCGAACCCGGGTGTGCGATCCGCGCCGCCCTCGACGACGGCACGCTCGGGCAAGGTCGCTACGCGGGGTATCGCAAGCTCGAGCGCGAGGAGGCGTTCGTCACGAAGAAGCGCGACGCCCTCGCGCAGTCCGAAGAGAAGCGGCAGCGGAAGATCTTCGCCCGCAGCGTTCGGCGGACCGGATGGCGCGGCCGGGACTGAGCCAGGTCCGCCGACGGCTATCGGATGTTGATCTGGCTCGCCCCGCCGGTGATGTTCACGGTGACGCGGTCTTTCGCGGTGCTGTAACCGGGCGTCTCGATGATCCCGCCGCTCTTCGACGCGCGCGGGTTCGTGGACGACGTCGAGATGAGGCCGCCGGTCACGACGACCCGCGCCTCGACGTCGGCGGGGATCTCGATGGTGATGTTCGACGCGCCGCCATCGAGGCGGACCGGGACGTCCCCAGTCGGGTGCGGCAGCACGACCGTCGTGTTCGAGGCGCCGACGCTCATCCGCGCATCGGTGACCTTCACGTCGTGGAGGTCGACCACGAAGTCGCCAGCGCCCGCGTTCATCTGGAGCGAGAGCGGGAGGTCATTGGCGACGCGGACCGTGACGTCCATGTTGCCGCCGAAGTGCGAGCCCGACTGGGACAGCCGGATGTCTCCCGCCGTTGCGGCCGCGCTGCCCCGGGGACTCGTCTGATCGCGCAGGCAGAGATCGGTGCCGTTGGAGGTGGCCTCGACCGCCCCGGTCGCGCCACCGGTGAGCTCGTAGCGCGCCGCGCCGCCGTTGACCGTCAGCCGGAGGTTCTGGAGCGCGCCGCGCGGTGCTGACACGGCCGCAGCGGGATTCGAGCAGTCGTTCGAGCCGCCGAAGCTGAACGTCCCGAGGCTCAGCGCCGACGGCTGCGTCGCGGCGAGCAAGAGCGCCGCGCCGATGATCACGACCTCGGCCGCGAGCGTCGGGAGCGGCCAGCGCCTCGAGAACGCGATGTCGATGCCGAGCAGGACCAGGAGGACAGGCCAGAGCGCCAGGATCGAGACGAACGAGACCGGCTGCACGAAGCCGTAATTCGCCAACAGGGCGACCAGTCCGACGCCGATCAGGAGCAGCGGCCAGAACATGCCGCGCCGCCGGTACGGCCGAGGGGCAGGCGGCGTCGGGGACGCGGCGTCGGCGGTCATTGCCGGCTCCGCTGTGCGACGAGGTAAACGCCCAGCGCGATCACGACCAGTGGCCAGATGTACCGCCAGTCGATGAACCGGAACGCACCGACGTTGCCGAGAAGGAACACGACGCCGAGGGCGACGAGGAGGAGCCCGATCCCGTTGCGCCGGCGCTCCACGACCATCGGATCGACGACGCGCGGCGCCGCCGTCGTCACGGGGTTGGCCGGGTCCGCCGGCTGGTCCGTCTGGGCCGGACGGACGAACGGCGTCGCCTCGCCCGGGTTCGGCATGAGGAACAGGAGCACGAAATAAATGAGGATGCCGATCCCGAACGGGAACGCGAGGATCACCATGACGACGCGCACGAACGTCGCGTCGATGTCGAGATACTCCGCGATGCCGCCGCACACGCCGCTGATGACACGATTGGCGCGGCTGCGTTCAAGACGCCCGGACATCGAGGGACTCCCTTCCAGTGCTGCGCTCGTACAGGGTCGCGAAGATCACGGCCGCGAGAGCGGCGAGCGCGACCGAGGGGCTTGCGGTCAGCGCGCCGACTGCGACAGCCTGCTGGGCGACCACCGCGATCGCTGACAGCACGAGACCGAACGGTCCGCTCAGATCGACGTTGGCAAAGACGTTGAACGCCGCGATCGCGACGACCGACTCGATCCCGAGGCTGACCCCGACGAGCGCGATGCCACGCATCGCGCGGAGGAGGTGCTCGAGCACTGTCCGGTGCTCGGCTGCCGCCGCGATGGCGGTAGCGTCGAGCCGCGGCGCGCGCTCGTCCGGGTCCAACGAGAGCGCCCGGCGGAGAGTGCCTTCGGCGAGGGCGCCGAGCTCGTCCATGTCGTTCATACGCTCTGCCCGTCCAGCGCCTTACGGAGCAGCTGCCGCGCTCGCAGGAGCTGCACGCCGACGGTCGAGGACGACCGGCCGAGCACGGCGGCCACCTCGTCGACGCTCAGCTCGTTGAAGTAGCGGAGGACGACGACCTCCCGGTAGAGCTCGGGAAGGCGAGCCACCGCCGCGCGGATGCCATCGCGTGACTCTCGGTCGAGCGCCTCGGTCTCCGGCGTCGCGGTGCGGTCGGGAACAGCGGCTGCCTCGGCCTCCGGCGCCTGGCGTGCGCGCTCGCGCGTCCGGGCGCGGCCGATGGTGATGGCCTCGTTCACGGCGATACGGAGGAGCCAGTGCTTGATCGGGCGCGCCGGATCGTATGACCCGATCGATCGGTACGCCTTCATGAAGGCCTGGTTGGCCGCATCGAGCGCCGCATCGCGATCGCCGAGGATGCGGAGCGCGGCGCCGTAGACCGAGTCTTGATGCTCGCGGACCACGTCCTCAAAGGTCACGGCATGGCGAACGATGGCACCGTCGCGTGCGTCCCGGGTCCGGCGACGCTCCGTTGTCCGTCCCGCCGCCGGGCCCCTCTGCGGAGGGAACCCCCGGCGGCGACGCACAGCAGAGCCGCCGCCGGACCAGAGGAGACCCGTCGGTTGCATATGCCGTCCATACGCCGTCCGCGGCTATCCGATTACGACGAACTCGCACAGCGCAGGGGCGCCAGCCCCGGGCACTACAGCGTCCGAAGCCGCTCCAGCGCGGCGTTGGGCACAGAGATGCGCTTACGCGAGGATGTCGCACCCGATTCGATCCGGATCGTCGTCGGACCCACTCGCAACGTTTTCCCGAGTAGCTGGAGCAGCGCGCGATTCGCGGCGCCGTTCACCGGCGCCGCCGTGACGCGGATGTGGAGCACACCCTCGCGCACACCGGCGACCGCGTTACGCGACGCCCGCGGGATCAGGCGGACCGCGAAGTGCGCGCGACCGTCGCGCTCGTCGATGTCGAGAGCTCGGGCGAGGTCCGGCATCAGATCGCCGGCGGCAGGATCCGCAGGAGCAGCTGCTCGACGAGCTGCAGCACGACGAGCGCGATGAGCGGCGAAAAGTCCCACGTGTAGCCGCCCATCCGACCACCCGCCGCGACATGCAAGGCCCGCCGGATCGGCGCGAGGATCGGCTCAGTGATGGAGAAGATGAAGTCGCCGAGCCCCCACGGCAGACGCATCGGCACCCACGACAGGATGACCCGGCCGAAGATCGCGAGCGTCAGCCCGAGGAAGAGGACGTTGATGAACGCTTCGAGATACACGGCAAACACGCACCCGCCGCACATCGCCTAGCGCTCCGGCAGGTCGAGGCGGTACCGCGAGGGCGTCGGCCCTGACTGGCCCTGATAGCTCGAGCCCAGCTCGGGCGACCCGTATGGTCGCTCGGCCGGAGAGGACAGGCGGAAGAACGACAGCTGACCGATCCGCATGCCCGGATACAGCGTGATCGGCAGGTTGTTGACGTTGGAGAGCTCGAGCGTGATGTGGCCATCCCACGCCGGGTCGATGAACCCCGCGGTCGAATGGATCAGCAGTCCGAGCCGGCCCAGCGAGCTCTTTCCCTCCACGCGTGACACGAGGTCGTCGGGCAAGCGGATCCGCTCGCGGGTCGAGCCGAGCACGAACTCGCTCGGATGGAGGATGAACGGCGAATCACCCACCTCCACGAGCTCGGTGAAGTCGTCGAGAGGGCGCGCAAGGTCGATGTACGGGTGGTGGCTCGACCGGAAGACCCTGAACGTGCGGTCGAGCCGGATGTCCAGACTCGCCGGCTGCACGCACGTGGGGTCGAACGGCTCGATGCCGATGCGGCCGCGCTGAATCTCGGCGCGGATGTCGCGGTCGGAGAGGACCATCAGCCCGTGAGGATACGAGCGCGGAGCGCGTGCCACGTCGCGACGGTCTCGTCCGCCTCCGGCACGGCCGCGCGCTCGTAGCCCCAGAGCACCTGGATCGTGTGCGCGCCCGCACGGCGACCCATCCGCATGTCCGTCCGGGTGTCGCCGACCACGACGGTCCGCACCGGAGCGACGCCGAGCCGGACCATCGCGAGCAGCATGAGATCGGGCGCAGGCTTGTGACGATCCGGCGGCACGGAGTCACCGCCGAGATAGAGCTCGATGTCATCCTCGATGTCGAGGCCGCGCAGGATCCGCTCGCAATCCGCCGCACGCTTGCCGGTGACCGTCGCCTGGAGCAGCCCCGCAGCGTGGATCGCGCGCACGGTCTCGCGGGCTCCCTCGAACAGCCGCGTCGCTGGGATCACCGTCTCGTCGTAGATCGTCCGGTACTCGGTCCGGCAGGCCACCGCGTCCTCGTCGGTGAGCTCCGGCCACGCGAGGCGGAAGATGTCCTCGAGCGGCAGACCGGTCATGCGCCCGACGACCTCGAACTCGAGCGGTGTGCCGCCGCGGCGGGTGATGACGGCATTCGCGGTGTCGACGACGAAGCGGACGCTGTCGGTGAGCGTGCCATCGAGGTCCCAGCAGATGAGATCGAACGCGGGCGAGGCGGTCAGCGCTTGCGCTTGCGCCCGCCGGCTGCAGCGACCGGAGCGACCTCGATCGGCAGCTCGGTCTGCTCGGCGACCTTCCGGTCGCGCGAGACCTCGCGCCGCCGGTCGAGCGCCGCGAGCTCGTCGCGGAGCGCGGTCAGGTCATCGACCTTCGCGTACACGATGCGGAAGCGGATGTAGCTCATCGGATCCACGTCGGCGAGGCGCTCGAGGACCATCTCGCCGATGCGTTGCGAGCCCACTTCCGAGACACCGCTCTGCTTCAACGTCGCCTCGAGGTCGTCGATGAGCGCACCGAGCTTCTCGGGCGAGAGGCTCTTCGACGCCGCCTTCTCGATGGCGCTCGCGAGCTTCCGCCGGTCGAACTCCTGACGCGAGCCGTCGCGCTTCAGGACCTGGATCCGCGCGGACTCGCTCCGCTCGAACGTCGTGAACCGCTCCTCGCAGCGATCGCACGCGCGCCGGCGACGGATCGACGCTCCGTCCTCGGCCTCGCGCGAATCGACGACCCGCGTATCCGGATTCCCGCAGCTTGGGCAACGCATTCACCCACAAGATATGGGGCCGCCGCCACTAAATCTAGTGGGGGTGGCCTGCCGAGCGCGGACGTGGACCGTTCGTACTATCGGCCGGTGCCGATTCCGCTCGGAACGCCGGCGTCCCTGCCGGCGGGGACACTGACGATGCTCTTCACCGATATCGAAGGCTCGACCACGTCGGTCCGCGCGCTTGGGACTGATCGGTGGGAGGCCGTGCTCGAGATCCACAGCGGCATCGTGCGCGACGCCCTCGCGCGTCATGGAGGGACCGAGGTCCGGACCGAGGGCGATGCGTTCTTCGCGGTGTTCACCAGTCCGACCGAGGCGGTCGCCGCGGCGGTGGCAGCGCAGCGGGCCTTCGCCGCGACGACGTGGCCGCACGGCGCGGCCGTGCGCGTGCGGATGGGCCTGCACACCGGTGAGACGCGCCCGGCGAGCGCGGCTGCGGGCGCGGACTACGTCGGCCTCGAGGTCCATCGGGCGGCACGGATCGCGGCGGCCGGCCACGGCGGCCAGGTCCTGGTGTCGGACACGACCGAGGCGCTCGTTCGCGACGAGCTTCCCAACGGACTCGCCCTCCGCGATCTGGGGGAGCATCGATTCAAAGACCTCGCCCAGCCGCGACGCATATACGGCCTCGTGATCGACGGACTCGCGGATGCGTTTCCCCCGCTTCGGAGCCTCGATGCGATCCCGAACAATCTGCCGACGCAGCCGACCAGCTTCATCGGACGCGAGAAGGAGCTCGCGATGGCGCAAGCGCTCTTCGCGAGGAGCCCGCTCGTCACGCTGACCGGCCAGGGCGGCACCGGCAAGACCCGGCTGGCATTGCACCTCGCCGCCGACAGCCTGGACCACTACGCAGGCGGCGCGTGGCTGGTCGAGCTCGCCTCGGTCTCCGATCCTGGCGCGGTCGCGACGGCCGTGGCCGCCGTGCTGCGCATCACGGAGCGGCCCACCGGGGCGACCACGGACCTCATCATCGATTCGCTCCGCGACCAACGACTGCTCCTCGTGCTCGACAACTGCGAGCATCTGATCGCGGCGTCCGCGGCGCTCGTCAACGCACTGTTGCGATCATGTCCGCAGCTGAAGATCCTCGCGACGAGCCGTGAGGCGCTCGGCGTGCCGGGCGAGTCCCTCTTCTCCGTGCCGTCAATGGGTGTTCCGGCGGACGACCGGCTGCTGGGGCTCGAGGAGCTGCGCGGATACGAGGCGATCCGCCTGTTCGTCGATCGCTGCCTCGCGCAGCTCCCGGACTTCGCCTTGACGACGGAGAATGCCGCCGATGTCGCGCGGATCTGCCGACGGCTCGACGGTATCCCGCTCGCGCTTGAGCTCGCGGCGGCCCGCATACGGTCCCTCTCGGTCGCGGAGATCGCCCAACGACTGAACGATCGATTCCGGCTCCTCACCGGCGGCAGCCGGACGGTCGTCGCCCGACAGCAGACCTTGCGGGCCCTCATCGACTGGAGCTATGACCTGCTCGCCGACGCGGAGCGGCGACTGTTGCGACGGCTCGCGGTGTTCGTTCGGGGTTGGGACCTCGAAGCGGCCGAATCCGTGTGCGCCGGCGACGGGCTGGAGTCGGGGGCGATCCTCGACCTGCTGGCGCACCTCGTCGACAAGTCCCTCGTGCAGAAGCAGGACCGCGGAGGTATCGCTCGCTACACGATGCTCGAGAGCGTTCGCGAATACGCGCGCGAGAAGCTCGTCGACGCCGGCGAGGCCGAGGTCCAGAGAGATCGACACCTCGACTACTTCTTCCACTTCGTCGTCGACGCTCCTCAGTGGAACTCCGACAGCCCGACGGCGTTGCGCGCGGCGGAGGACTTCGAGAATCTGCAGGCGGCGCTCGAACGGATCCAAGCCGATCCGGCCGGGCGCGAGCGCGAGCTCCTGTTCCTGGGTTCGATCCTCGGCCCGGCTGTGACGCGCGGCCGGGTCGCCGACCTCCTCCGCAGCTTGACGGACGCGCTCGCACGAAGCGATCCCGCGGCACGCACGCTGGGCCGGGCCCGCGCTCTGCTGGCCGCAGGCGGGCTCAGGCAGATGCAAGGCGAGGAGTTCATCGACCGGCACCTCGCGGAGGAAGCGGTCGCGCTGCTCCGCGCGCTCGGCGAGAAGCACGAGCTCGCGTTCGCGCTGCTTGTCTTCGCTCGTGCGCTGCTGCCGGATGAGGCCGCCGCGGAGCGCACGGTGCGCGAGGCGAGAGCCTTACTGGACGAGGCCGGTGACAGGTGGAGTCAGGCGTTCGTGTCTTTCCTCCTCGGCGACGCTGCGCTCGAGCGCGGGAACTACGCTGCCGCGGTGCGCCTGCATACCGAGAGCCTGGCGCTATTCCGCGAGATCGGCGAACAGAACTACGCATCCAATGCGCTGCTGAGCCTTGGCCGGCTCGCGTGCGTCGCCGGCGATCACGGGAAAGCACGTGCGCTCGTCGAAGAGGCCTTGGCCATCCGCCGCCGTCGCCGGGTCGGCGACAACCGCTGGGTCGTGGCAATCGCGTTGAACAGCGTTGCGGAGGTCGTCCGCTGTGCGGGCGATCCACCGGCCGGAAAGGCGTCGCTCGAGGAGGCGCTCCGCTACGGTCGGGAGCTACGCGACGACGCTGTGGTGAGGTGGTCGCTTCACAACCTCGGCCATGTCGCCCTGCACACCGGTGACCTCCGGACCGCCGCCACACGATTCGGTGAGAGCCTCGCGCTCCGGCGCCGCGCCGGCCCGAGCCTGAACGTTGCTGCCGGGCTTGCCGGTCTTGCCGCGGTCGCAGTCCGGGCGGGCAGCTTGGTCGAGGCGGCGCGGCTCCACGGTGCGATCGCAGCGATGCTCGACTCGACCCATACCGTGCTTGCTCCGGCGGATGAACAGACGCGGCGGGCGGACCTCGCCGCGATCCACGCCGCCCTGGGTCCGCAGGCCGCAGCCGCGGCGTTCGACACCGGTCGTGCCGCGACCTCGGTTGAGGTCGACCGCATGGCCGGCGCGATCCTCGCTCCCGAACCCTGAGCTCGTGCCCGATCCCAACCAACGTGGCGCGAACGGGCGGTCAGTTCCTCTCGGGACTGACCGCCCTCTTGTCGATGACGGAAAGCGTCGTTACATCGCTCGAACGCGACGCACCCGTGGCTACTTGCGACGCAGGAAGCTCGGCACCTCGAGGTCGTCCGTCCCGTAGCGCTTTTCGGGCTTGGCGGGACCGCCGTTCGTCACCGCGGCGGTCTCCCGCTCGACGGGACGCGACTCGACGGTCCGCTTATAGACCGGCTCGAGCCGCTTGAGCGGCCGCGCGGGATCGAAGCCGGTCGCGATGACGCTGATCTTCACGTCGTTGCCGATGCGCTCGTCGATCACCGAACCGAAGATGATGTTCGCCTCCGGATCGGCCGCCGCATGAATGATCTCGGCCGCCTCGTTCACCTCGAACAGGGTGAGATCCGGGCCGCCGGTGATCGTGAACAGCACGCCGCGGGCACCGTCGATGGACTGCTCGAGCAGCGGCGACATGATCGCCTGGCGTGCGGCATCCGCCGCGCGCGTCTCGCCGGTCCCGTGACCGATCCCCATGAGGGCAGACCCGGCGTTGGTCATGATCGTCTTCACGTCGGCGAAGTCGAGGTTGATGAGGCCAGGCACGGTGATGAGATCGCTGATGCCCTGCACGCCCTGGCGGAGGACGTCGTCGACGATGCGGAACGCATCGACCATCGTGGTGCGCTTCTCCGCGACCTGCAGGAGCCGGTCGTTCGGGATCGTGATAAGGGTGTCGACCTTGTCGACCAGATCCTGGATGCCTTGCTCCGCGAGGAGCCGGCGCTTCGCGCCCTCGAACGAGAAGGGCTTGGTCACGACGGCGACGGTGAGCGCGCCGATGTCTTTCGCGATCTCAGCGATCACCGGGGCGGCGCCGGTGCCCGTCCCACCGCCCATTCCGGCGGTCACGAAGATCATGTCGGCTTCTTTGAGGGCCTCGTAGAGCTTCTCGCTGTCGTCCTCGGCGGATTTGCGGCCGACGGAGGGGTCGGCGCCCGAGCCAAGGCCCTTCGTGACCTTGTCGCCGATGCGGAGCTTGTGCGGTGCGTCGGAGAGGAGCAGGGCCTGCGCGTCGGTGTTCACGGCGATGAACTCGACGCCCATGAGCTCGGCGCGGATCATCCGGTTGACGGCATTACATCCACCACCGCCGATCCCGATGACCTTGATGAGCGCGAAATTTTCGATGTCCGACCGTAGCGGCATGAGGGGCAGCCTCCTTCGGAAGCATGTTCTCCATGTCGCTGCCCCTCCCCCGAGTGCGTACATGGGTCGTATTCAGTTGTCGCGACTATACGCCTCAACTCCAAGAGGTAGTTGTTCGTTGTGGGTCGGCGGCGCAAATGATTGCGTGCGTCAGGGCTGGGGGGACTCCGCTTCGCTTGCTCGTCCCGTGCGCCCGCGACCACGGAATTGCCTCCGGACGAGTCTGCGCTCAGCGGAGTCCCCCCAGCCCCAATCACCGCACGTTTTGCGCTGTCTCTGATCCACTCCTCGGATGAGGGCGTCAGCGCGACGCACGAACGCGCCTTGACGCACGGGGCTTAGGGCATCAGACCCTTGAACAGCTTCCCAATGCGGCCTGAGAGCCCGTCGAGCGACCTGTTCGCGGTGTGATCGTCGTCGAGGGTCCAGTTCTTGGCCCCCCAGAGCAACAGCCCTGAGGCGGCGGCGTACGGCGGCGTCGAGACCTGGTCGGTCAGACCGCCGAGGTTCTGTGGCCCGACGACGCGGGCGCTCATCCCGAGCTGGTCCCGGGCGGCCCGGTTGATCCCGTTGAGCATCGCGCCGCCCCCGGTGAGCACGAGGCCGGCCTGGAGGCGGTTCGTGGCCCCGGCGGCGGCGACCTCCTGCTGGACGGCCTCGAAGATGTCCTTCAGCCGGGCCTCGATGATCTGGGCGACCGTGCGCCGGGTGACCCCGTGCGCCAGGTCCTCGCCGATCGAGGTGATCTGGACGACCTCGTCGGGATCCACGTCGCCTGGCAGGGCGTTGCCCTGCCGGAGCTTCAGGCCTTCGGCGACCTCGGGGGTGACGCGGAGGACGATCCCGAGGTCGCTGGTGATGGACTTGCCGCCCATCGGGATCGTCGCCGCGTGAGCGATGGAGCCGTCGTGGAACACGGCGAGGTCGGTGGTGTCGCCGCCGATGTCCAGGAGCGCCACCCCGAGCTCCCGGTCCTCGTCGGTGAGCACCGCCTCAGCGGTGGCGAGAGGCGCGAGCACGAGCTCGTCGATCTCGACGCCTGCCCGCTGTACACATTTGGTCAGGTTCTGCACCCCGGACTGGGACGCCGTGACGATGTGGGTCTCGACCTCGAGCCGGACTGCGGTCATCCCGATCGGGTCGCGGACGCCCTCTTGGCCGTCGACGACGTAGCCGCGCGGAATGACGTGGAGGATCTCGCGGGTGTTCGGGATGGACACGGCTCGGGCGGCCTCGATCGCGCGGAGCGTGTCCTCGCGGGCGACGTCGCGGCGGTGCCCGGACACGGCCACCATGCCGCGCGAGTTCTGCGAGCTGATGTGGTTCCCCGAGATGCCGACGAACGCCGACCGCACCTTGAGGCCCGAGAGACGCTCCGCGGCCTCGACGGCGCTCGCGACCGACTGGACGGTGCGGTCGATGTCGATGACCACGCCCTTGCGAAGCCCGTCGGAGGGCGCCAGGCCGATACCGATGACGTCGATGCCGCCGGTGCGCGAGACCTCGCCGATGAGGACGCAGACCTTCGTCGTACCGACGTCGATGGAGACCAGGACCGTCTGCTCAGGCATCAGCCGCTCCTCGCGTCAGTCTCTCCCGCTCCCCACCCACGCCGACGCCATGGCTCACAGGAAGTGGCGCCGGATGACTGCGACATTCTGGAATATCCGCCAGCCGAATGCGAATAGCGCGACGAGGTACAGGTCGATGCCGAGCCGGTCGCCAAGGAACGCGAGCCCCGCCGCCAGCAGCGCGTTCGTGTAGAAGCCCGAGAGGAAGATCCGCGTGTCGAAGTGTCCCTCGAGCTCCGCGCGCAGCGCGCCGAGGAGCGAGTCGAGAGCAGCGAGGATCCCGACGGCCGTGTAGCGCGCGAGCTCCACCGGCAGGTTGAGCTTGAGGGCGAGCCCGAGCAGCACCCCGGCCAGCAGGCCGAGGAGCGGAAGCCACAAGGATTATTGCGGGCTGAAGACGATGCGGTCGGGACTGCGCACGTCGACGTAGTCTAGCCGCCGCGTCGGGTTGTCCGAGAGCACTTTCTTCGCGTTCGAGAGCTTCTGCTCGAGGTCGTCGGGAGCGCCGAAGCGGATCTCCCATCCCGCGCCGCTGCGGACGACCAGGCCCTGCGTCGCGTCGATGTGCACGTCGGGCCTCGTCGCGTCGGCGCGGAGCTCGCCCGGCGCGATCCGTGCGAGCCGCAGCGCGCCTGCGACGACGGCCGGGTCGAGGCATCGACCGCCGGTCCTCCCGGCGCAGACCCGGATCGCGTCGCGGTCGTCGGTCGCTCGGAGCGACGGCGCTCCCTGCGGATCGAGGGACGCGAAGAGGACGCCGTCCGCGTCGACATACCACTCGACACCGCCGGCGACCCACCGGCCAATGGCCTCGCGTTCGACGATGTCGACGCTCCCCCGGTCCGGCAGCGTGATGCGAACGCTCGCGTCGCGCACCGCTGGAAGCTTGAGGACGGCGGTCCGCGCATCGGCGGTGCTCGTCGTGAAGGCCG
>JALYLX010000128.1 GCA_030773995.1 Chloroflexota bacterium | reverse complement strand
GGGCGCAACAGGTGCGACTGGAACAACGGGCGCGACGGGCGCGACCGGAGCGACAGGTGCGACTGGAACAACGGGCGCTACTGGCGCGACGGGCGCGACGGGCGCGACGGGGGCAACTGGATCTGTCGGTGACTTCCAGCACGACGGCACCTCGGTAGGCACCCAGAGCACGCTGAACTTCACGAACGGGTTCGGCGTGACGAATGCCGGCGGCAAGATCGTGGTCGACGGCTCCGGCTTCGTGCACACGACAGGTACCGAGTCGGTCGCAGGCGACAAGACCTTGAGCGGCAACACGACGTTCACTGGCACGACGTCCGTGAACAACGCGACAACGACTGGGACCGCCTCGAGCATCTCGACCGGCAACGCACTGTCGTCGGGTCAAGCGATCAACGTGAGCACCGGCACCTCGGCGTTCTCGACCGGGAGCGGAACAGGCTTCTTCTATGGTGGCGCGGCCGACTCATACAAGGGGGCGACCACGATCTCGAGCACCGGCGACTTTACCGGAACACTCTTCGCGCTCACGGCTGACCGCACGACAGCGGGCACGGTGCTCGGGATCAGCGCGCAAAGCCTGACGTCGGGGAAGGCGATCGATGTGTCACTGGGCACCCTGTATTCAGGCCCGGCGTCGCCGGATGTCGCCGGCTACTCGGCGGGCGCGGTGAACATCCGGGCCCAGTCGTTCACCGGCAACATCCTGAACGTCGAGGCGCACGGCGCGGGCGGCGCGAACGCGAATCTCGCGAACTTCACGAGCACACAGCTCGCCGGCCGGGTCCTCAACGTCAACGCGACCGCCCTCACCACCGGCAAGGCGATCGCGGCGACGCTCGGTACCTCGGGGACCGGCATCTACGTGAACACCGCCGCCGGCTATAACGGCAGCCTCGCGTCCCTGAACGTGAACGGCGCGCCGAAGTTTACGGTCGACGGCTCAGGCAACGCGACCGTCGCGGGAACCCTCGGGGTAACCGGCGCGACCACGCTCTCGAGCACGCTCGCGGTCACCGGTGACATCTCCGTGAACACGAACAAGTTCAACGTGACGGCTGCCAACGGCAACACCTCGGTCGCCGGGACCCTTGGTGTCACCGGCGCGGGCAGCTTCTCGAGCACGCTCGGCGTCACCGGTGACTTTGCGGTCAACACGAACAAGTTCAATGTCACGGCGGCGACCGGCAACACCGTCGTGGCGGGTACCCTCGGCGTGACCGGTGACGTCGCCATCAACACGAGCAAGTTCAACGTGACGGCCGCCAGCGGTAACACGACGATCGCCGGCACGCTGGGCGTCACCGGCGCGGGCGCGTTCTCGAGCACCCTCGGGGTGACCGGCGACCTTGCCGTGAACACCAACAAGTTCAACGTGACCGCCGCGACCGGAAACACCACGATCGCAGGTACCCTCGGCGTGACCGGTGACGTCGCCATCAACACCAACAAGTTCAATGTGACCGCCGCCAGCGGAAACACGACGATCGCCGGCACGCTGGGCGTCACCGGCGCGGGCACCTTCTCGAGCACCCTCGGGGTGACCGGCGACCTTGCCGTGAACACCAACAAGTTCAACGTGACCGCCGCGACCGGAAACACGACGATCGCCGGCACGCTGGGCGTCAGCGGCGCGGGCACCTTCTCGAGCACCCTCGGGGTGACCGGCGACTTCGCCGTGAACACGAACAAGTTCACCGTCACCGCGGCGAGCGGCAACACCGCTGTGGCCGGCACGCTCGCCGTGACCGGAGCCTCGACGCTGAACGGCGGCCTGACCGTAACCGGTGGCGCGATCAACGGTGGCACCAGCGCGTCGACGCCGGTCCATATCGTGTCGAATCAGACCACTGCGCTCACCACCGCCGTGGGCACCAAGATCACGAGCTGTACGCTGATCAACGCCACGGACACGGCTGGCACGATCGTCATCACGACGAACAACACCTTCGCTGGTAACACGAACCAGGTCCTCTGCACCATCACGTTCGGCTCGGCGTACGCCGTTGCTCCCGTGGTCACGCTCACCGGAGCCAGCACGAATGCGACGAGCATCTTCCACTCGTCGCAGACGACGACGACGACCTTCACCGTGTACCTCGGGAGCACGTCGCTCGCCAACAGCACGGCCTACTCCTTCTTCTACCACGTGATCGAAGGCAAGTAGCAAGCGCGCTCCAAAATCTTGTGACGGAAGGCAGGCGGATGCGCGACAGCACCATCGTCGTACCGGTCCGAACACTGCGGCGGATCGTCGTTGCTCTGCTCGTGGTCATCGGGGTGATCGTCGTGGTGGGCGTCGTTCGGGCGCAGCTCCTTCCTGCTGGGATCTCGGCGCTCTTCGCTCCGAGCGCGGCGGAGGTCATCGATCGCAATGCCTACCAGGCGGTCTTCCTGACGAATGGCTCGACCTACTTCGGGAAGCTCCAGGTGCAGGGCGACCAGTGGTTCCTGCTCTCGGATGTGTTCTACCTCTCGGCCTCGGAGCAGAGCGGCCCGCAGCTCATCAAGCGCGGCTCCGAGTCACAGGGTCCAAAGGAGCCGATGATCATTCCGAGGGGCCAGATCCTCTTCATCGAGAATCTGCGCGATGACAGCGACATCGTGACGGCGATCAAACGGTTCAAGTCAGGACAGCTGCCCGCCGCGACGCCCCCGCCGGCGACCGTCGCCCCGACGCCCGCTCCGTCGACCGCGCGACCGAGTCCGAGCCCGACGCGTTGACCCGGCGCCTACGTGTCGCTCGATGGATCGGCCGTCATCGACCGCCGCTCCGCAGCTCGATCATCGCAGTCGCGATCTTCGTAGCCGCGCTCTTCTTCACCCAGTGGTGGGACTTCACGGTTCCGACATTGGGTCGCGCGCAGTACCAGGCGGTCTTCCTCACCAACGGGCAGACGTACTTCGGTCGGTACTACGACCGGATCGGCGCGTACGCCAAGATCGAGGACGTGTATTACCTGCAGCAGAGCCCGAGCGCCGTTCCGAGCCAGGCGCCCGACACGAAGATCGTGCGCCGGGGTAGCGAGCTACACGCCCCTGCACCGCGCATGTACCTACCCAAGTCCGCCGTTCTCTTTGTCGAAGACCTCACCGACGGCTCGCCGATAGCGGAATTCATGCGGCAGGATCACCCATGACCCGGTACGACCGTGAGCGCGATCCGGTGCGCATCGCAGGACGGAGGCTCCGGTGGGGTCTGCGGTGGATCGTGCTGCCTGCCGCGCTCGGCGTGTTCCTCTCGGGCAACATCGACGCGCGCTCACTGCCGCTCATCGGTCCCGAGCGCCTGAGCGCCGTACTCCTCCTCGACGGGCAGGCGTACTTTGGCCATCTGGACGACTCCGGTGAGAGCGGCACGCTCGTCCTTCACGACGCGTATTACTTCCAGAACGCCAGCACCGCAGCGACGAACCTGAGCGTCGGGCTGGTGAAGCGCGGGACCGAAGCTCACGAACCTGCCGATGGGATGCGCATCAATCGCGACCGTGTGCTGGCCGTCGAACGCGTCGGGTCCCACTCCCCAGTCGCACAGGCGATCGATGTCGAACGCGAGCTGAGCGGTTCATCCGTACCGGCCATCTCTCTCAACCGGCCCGCGATCGCCGCCGCGGATGCATTGGCCGCCCAACGCATCGCCGCCGAGCATGCGATCGCGCGGTCATATGGGGCCAGCGTCGACCAACTCGGCAAGCTCAATGACCTCGTGCTGCCCGTCTCGAAGGCCCAAGCACAGGCGCTCACGGCGCAAGCGGTCGCGGACCTCCGGGGCGTTCGGCTCAGCGCGCTCACCGGCCTCGGGCGCGCACTCGGTATGAACGCGGCTGATGCCGACGCGTACGCACGCGCCACGGACTCGCGCGTCGAGGGCCAATCGTTCGCGAACGAGCCGGGCGTCCTGCTCGCGCCGGACCTCAACGCGCTCATCGCGCGCGCGTCGGCGCTCTACGCTCAGGTCACGGACGCCGCGGCAAAGCAGCTCACCCAGGCGCCCGCGCCGCCGTCCCCGTCTCCGGCGGCATCATCCCGGCCGTAAGGTGACCGCGCGCCTCCCTGCCACCGCGTGACCCCTCGTCAGATCGCCCTCGCCGCGCTCGTCGCGGTGCCCATCGCGATGAACGCGGTCGCGCTCGCGCCCGAGGTCCTCTATCCCGTGCCGAACGTCAACGACGACGCCGAGCACATCCTGATGACGCAGCGCGCGAGCGACGCGCTCGCCGATGGTGAGAACCCGCTCGACATGTGGGTGCCCCAGCTCGAGCTTGGCTTTCCCCAATTCCTCTACTACCAGCAGCTCCCGCATCTCACAGTGGTCGCGGTCGATCGGCTGCTGCTCGGCGTGCTGCCGCTGCGCACGGTGTTCGATCTCGTGCGGTACCTGCTGCTGCTCGGTTTCCCGCTGACCGTCTTTTGGTCGATGCGCACGATGGGGTTCTCGGGCAGCGCGGCGGCCGTGGGGGCGGCCGCGTCGTCGCTGCTTTCAGGCAGCTTCCGCTACGGCTTCGAGTACGACTCCTACATCTGGCGCGGGTTCGGCCTGTTCACCCAGCTCTTCGGGATGCACCTCGCATTCGTCGCGCTCGCCCTGATCGATCGGCTCATCCGGCGCGGTCGGGGCATCGTCGTGACGGCCCTCAGCTGCGCCGCACTCGTCCTGGCGCACTTGATCTACGCGTACATGGTCGGGATCGCGGCTCTCGTGCTCTTCCTGATCGGGCTTCGCCCGGCGAACGCGCTCGGGCGCATCGGCCGGCTCGCAGCGGTCGGCGGGATCGCCGGCGTGTTGACCTCGTATTTCGTCGTGCCGTTCTTCACCCAGGCCGGCTACCTGAACATCAGCCCGTACCTCGAGCGGGCGAAGTACGACGGGTCCGGCGCCGGCGCGGTGCTCGGGTGGCTGGCGAGTGGTGACCTCTTCGATCACGGGCGCCTCCCGGTGCTCACCGCGCTCTTCGCGCTGGGCCTCGCGCTCGCCGTCTTCCGGCGCGACGTCCTCGCCTTGCGCATCGCCGGTGTCGGCGCGGTGCTCCTACTCCTCTACGTTGGCCGGCCGACGCTCGGGCCGCTCATCGATCTCCTGCCGATGCACGAGGGACTCCTGCTCCATCGGTTCATCGGCGGCTTCGAGCTCGCGGCGATCCCGCTGATCGGCGTCGGCGGTGCCTTCGTCTTCGACCAGCTCGCTCGGCGCATGCCGTTCCAGCCCGTCGTGCTGGCCGGTGCTGCGCTGCTGCTGGTGCTGGCGCCGGCACTGACGGAGCGCTGGTCGTTCTACGCGGACAACACGACCTGGCTGAGGCAGACGGCCGCCGCCCTGGACGCGGACGCCGATGCGAAGGCCATCCTCGATCGCATCGCGAGCGCGCGCCCCGGTCGGGCGTACGCGGGGCTTCGCGACAATTGGGGTGCGACGCTGAACTTCGGGCTGCCGTTCAACTCAGCGCACTTCAACAACCTGTTCGCCGATCGCGGGATCGACGCGGTGACGGCCCCGTACCGCGACGCGTCGCTCAACTCCGATCTGCTCTGGGACTTCAACGATCAGGACCTGACGTTCTATCGGCTGTTCAACGTCGACTACGTCGTCGCCGCGCCCGGCGTCTCGCTGCCGTCCGCCTTCGCCGTCGTGCTCGACACGCCGAAGTACGTCCTGTACGCCGCGCCCGGCGGCGGCTACGCCCAGTACGTCGGCATTGCGCGGCGCGAACGCTTCGGCACGCAGGCTGACCTGTTCGTGGCCGCGCGCGCGTTCGTGCGGAGTGACGGCTTCGCCCAGGACTCGCTCGTTCGCTACGACTACCGCGACGCGGGCGCGGGCGCGAGTGACTCCGTCCGGGTGGCCGCCTGCCCAGGCGGCGAGATCCTCTCCGAGCGGGCAGCGGCGGCGCGCTTCGACGTCATCGCCCGATGCGGGACGGCGTCAGCCATGATCCTCAAGATCACGTACCACCCGAACTGGCACGTCGCGATCGACGGCGGCGAGGTCGCCACGTACATGGTCTCCCCGGGGTACGTCGGCTTCGATGTGCCCGCCGGACGCCACGTCATCGTCGCGGAGTACCGCTCGCTGCCGCTCAAGTCCGCGCTGTTCTGGCTCGGGATCGCGACGCTCGTGGGGCTGGTCGTCGTTCCGCGTCGAGCCCGGCTCGCCGCGCTCGGGGCACGGCTCGGCGGCGCCCGCCGGGAGGCGTCCTAGCGGGTCGGCGTCGGCGTCGCGGGCTTCGGTGTTGGCGTCGGGGCCGGCGGCGGCTGTGGCAGCTTGGGATCCATCTGCATCGCCTTTGCGATCTCGGCGTCGCCGTCGGCGGTCTTGCCCTGGACGCGCAGCAGGATGCCGAGGTTGTAATGCGCGGCGGCGTTGTTCGGCTCCAGGGAGATGTCCTTCCGATACAGGTCGATCGCTTCCTGGACGCTGTTGAAGGCCTGGCGCACGACGCCCAGGCCGAAGAGCGCCGGGCCGTAGTTTGGATCGATCTCGAGGGCCGACCGGTAGTAGCCCTCGGCGATCGCGAGGCGGTTCTGGATCCGCGCGATCTGGCCGAGGTTGTAGAACGCGAACTTGTTCTTCGGGTCGTTGAACAGGACCTCGAAGTAGTCCTTGGTCGCCTCGTCGAGCTTGTTGGCGTTGTGCGCCGCGATGCCCCGCGCGAGCGCGTCCGCGGCCGGGTCGGCCGGCTTGGCGGGCGTGCTCCCGCCGCCGCACGTGGCGGCGAACGCCAGAAACAGGGGCAGAACGAGCGCGGCGCTGAGCGCTCGGCTGGGGAGGCGCATGGAAGCGCGACTCTAGGGGAACCGGGCCGGCGTACGGCTCCGCCTTTTGGGGGATGGGCTAGTCAGGCCGGATTCCCACGGACGGGTGATTTGCCTCGTCCCGCCGCCGCCTAGCGTTCGTTCCGTGGTGGGCAGAAAGCGCAAACACGTCTCCGAGGTCCTCGCCCCGGTCGACCTGGCGGCTCGCATCGGCATGCCAGCCGCAGCGTCGGCGTCGCCCCCCGCCGCCCACGAGAGCGTGCGCAGGGTCGACGGGCCGATCGAGCCCGAGCGTCCCTCGCACGGCCGCCCGCTCCTGATCGGCGCGAACGAAGCGTCCCCCAGCCGCCCGCTCATGATCGGCGCGAATGAAGCGCCGCCCGCCCGTGCGATCGGCGCGCGCCAGCCGGAGCCGGTCATGCTGGCCGTCCGCCCGATGATGATCGGCCTCGAGGAACCCTCCCCGGCGACCCATGCGCCCGTGGGGGTCATCGCTGATGTCGCGGAGGAGCCGGTCGCCGCGTCGGCGCCCCTCCTCACGCTGCGTGAAGCCCCCAAGCCTGGAGAGATGGATCTCGTGGTGACGCCGCTGCCGACGCCTGATGACTGGCACCACTTCGAGCTCGCCCTTCGCCGCCTGCCGGGCGTCGGCCCGCTTCGCATCGAGTACTACCGCGCCGGCATCCTGAAGCTGCGTTTCCGTTGGTCGGGCGCCGACCGGCTTGCCGACGCGGTCGCGAACGTTCCGGGCTACCGCATTGGGATCCTCGGTGAGGATCGCAGCACCGTCCAGATCAGGGTCGCCCGCGCCTAACCTCCTGATGCAGCTCTTCCCGGATGGCCCGACCGTCTAGACTTACCCAATGAAGCAGCCCTCCGGCGCGCTCGAGCAGCGTGCTTCCCGCGTCCTCTCCCCGGTGCTCGGCCACTACACCTGGCTCGAGGTCGACCACGGCGAGGGGAGCTGGCTGATCACCCACGACGGCCGCCGGGTGCTCGACCTCACCTCCGGGATCGCGGTCACCCCGGTCGGACACGCGCATCCGCGGGTCGTCGCCGCGATCCAGGCGCAGGCGGCGAAGCTCTCGCACATCTGCGCCGGCGTCGCGGCATACGAGCCGAACATCGCCCTTGCCGAGGCGCTCACGGGCATCACGCCGCGCGGGCTCGACATGGTGTTCTTCGGCAATTCCGGTGCTGAGGCGGTCGAGGCCTCGATCAAGCTCTCGCGTCAGGTGACCGGACGGGAAGGGATCATCGTGTTCCGCGGCGGCTTCCACGGGCGCTCGGTCGGCGCGGCCTCGGTCACGACCTCGAAGTCGCTCTACCGAAAAGGGTACGGCGCGCTCCTTCCGGAGGTGCACGTCGCTCCATACCCGTATCCCCTCAACTGCCCGATCACACCGGCGCACGACGCCGAGACCTGCGGTCAGCACTCGCTCGCGCTCATCGAGCAGATGCTCGATCACGACATCCCGGCAGAGCAGGTCGCAGCGATCCTCATCGAGCCCGTGCTCGGCGAGGGTGGGTACGTGGCCGCTCCCGCGTCCTTCCTGCAAGGCCTGCGTGACCTTGCGACACTGATCGGCGCACTGCTCGTGTTCGACGAGGTGCAGTCGGGGTTCGGGCGCACCGGCGCATGGTTCGCCGCGCAGCGCTTCGGTGTCACGCCGGATGTCATGACGCTCGCCAAGGCTCTCGGCGGCGGCATGCCGCTCGGTGCGGTCGTCGCCCCACGCGCGATCCACGAGCGGTGGAAGACATCCACGCACGGCTCGACCTTCGGCGGGAATCCGGTCTCGTGCGCCTCGGGCCTCGCGACGATCGAGGTCCTGAAGGACGAAGGCTTGGTCGAGCGCGCCGACCTGGTCGGCAAGATCATCATCGAGGAGCTCGCACCGCTCCGCCACGACGCGCGGGTGCGCGAGATCCGAACGACCGGTGCGATGGCTGCGATCGAGTTCGCGGACAAGACCGCCTCGAAGGCGGCGATCCACGGCGCGCTCGAGCGCAACGTGCTGCTCATCACGTGCGGCGCGCACGATCAGGTCGTCCGGTTCATCCCCGCGCTCAACATCGCCGAGGACGACCTCCGCGGCGGCATCCGGGCCTTCGTCCAGGCGGCTCAGGCAGAGGCCGTCGGAGCGCCCGCCTAGCCCAGAGGCCCCGCCACCCCCCATTTCACGGGCTCTTCTCCGCGCCTCCATCGACCGCGCAGGCTGATGTGAAATCGTGTCCTTTCTGCTCTTGACAAGGTTTGATCGCGGGAGCATCGTTCGCCGTCTGCGCCACTAGATGTTGTGCCGATGGCAGGCACCGGGACGATATCTAGTGGCTGCGGACGCTTGAGGAGGAGTCATGGTCATGTCGCACGCTCCGGCGCATGCCAACGCGCTTACGGATCGCCTCCTTCTATTGCTCCTCCCACCGACCGCTGTCCCCATCTCCACTCTGACAACTCACTAGGAGCCCAGATATGGCTATCGCCGAACTGCCGCCTCAGTCCGTCCGGCACGACCACGAGCCGCAGGTCAACGGGCTCCGTTTCGAACGCTACTTCACGCGCGACGACGTGCACCCGTACGACGCGATCGAATGGGAACGCCGCGATGCCGTCATCCCCGGCGAAGGCGGCAACGTCTTCGAGCAGAAGGGCGTCGAGGTCCCGGCGTTCTGGTCGATGACCGCCACGAACGTGGTCTCATCCAAGTACTTCCGGGGCAAGCTTGGCACGCCGGCGCGCGAGACGAGCGTGCGCCAGATGGTGGACCGGGTCGTGGACACGATCACGAGGTGGGGCGTCGAGAAGGGCTACTTCGCGGATGGCGAGAGCGCCGCGATCTTCGCCGACGAGCTGAAATACCTCATGGTCAACCAGCACGCCTCCTTCAACTCACCGGTGTGGTTCAACGTCGGCGTCCCCGGCGTCCCCCAGCAATCCTCGGCCTGTTTCATCGTGTCGGTCGAGGATTCGATGAGCTCGATCCTCGACTGGTTCAAGACCGAAGGGGTGATCTTCAAAGGCGGCTCCGGATCGGGCGTGAACGTCTCGACCATCCGCTCGAGCAAGGAGCACCTCTCCGGCGGAGGCCTCGCCTCCGGCCCGGTGTCGTTCATGCGCGGCGCCGACTCGGTCGCCGGCTCGATCAAGTCAGGCGGGACGACCCGGCGCGCGGCCAAGATGGTCGTGCTCAACACCGACCACCCGGACGTGCGCGAATTCATCTGGTGCAAGGCCAAGGAAGAGCAGAAGGCCTGGGCCCTCGGCGAGCAGGGTTACGACATGGGTCTCAACGGCGAGGCCTGGCGGTCGATCCAGTTCCAGAACGCGAACAATTCGCTCCGCGCCAGTGACGACTTCATGCGCGCGGCGCTGTCCGACGACGATTGGCACCTGAAGGCCGTGAGTTCGGGCGAGATCCTCGAGACGGTGAAGGCCCGTGAGCTCCTGCGCGAGATCTCCGAAGCGACGTGGGCCTGCGGCGATCCGGGCATGCAATTCGACACGACGATCAATGACTGGCACACGCGACCGGTGAGCGGACGGATAAATGCATCGAACCCCTGCTCAGAATTCCTCAGCCTCGACGACACCGCGTGCAACCTCGCGTCCCTCAATCTGATGCGGTTCCGCCGCGCGGACGGTGAATTCGACCCGGAGCGCTTCATGAAGGCCGTGGACGTCGTCTTCACCGCGCAGGAGATCCTCGTCGGAGCCGGCGACTACCCGACCGAGAAGATCACCGTGAATGCGCACGCGAACCGCGAGCTCGGCATCGGGTTCGCGAACCTCGGGGCGCTGCTCATGGATCGGGGTCTCGCGTACGACTCCGACGAGGGTCGTGGCTACGCCGCCGCGATCACCGCGCTGATGACCGGCGAGTCGTACGCGCAATCCGCGCGCATGGCCGGTGTCGTCGGTCCGTACGAGAACTACGCGAAGAACAAAGCCGGGCACGACCGGGTCATGGAGATGCACCGCCTGCACGCGTACCGCATCCGCGAGGAGATCGTGCCCACCGACCTGCTCGGTGCGGCCCGCCAGGCCTGGGACGACGCCGTCGCCATCGGCAAGGTGAACGGCTTCCGCAACGCGCAGGCCAGTGTGCTCGCGCCGACCGGGACCATAAGTTTCATGCTCGATTGCGACACCACCGGCGTCGAGCCGGACATCGCGTTGGTGAAGTACAAGAAGCTCGTCGGTGGCGGCATGCTGAAGCTCGTCAACCAGACCGTCCCGTCGGCGCTCTCGAAGCTCGGCTACACCGAAAGCCAGGTGTCGGCGATCACCGCGCACATCGAAGCCACGGAAACGATCGAAGGGGCACCCGAGCTGGCCGACCGGCACCTCTCGATCTTCGACTGCGCGTTCAAGCCGCAGAACGGCACACGGTCCATCTCATACACGGGTCACATCAAGATGATGGGCTCGGTCCAGCCGTTCATCTCTGGAGCGATCAGCAAGACCGTGAATCTGCCCGAGTCCGCGACCGTCGAAGACGTGATGGACGCGTACGTGGAAGCGTGGAAGCACGGCGTGAAGGCGATCGCGATCTACCGCGATGGCAGCAAGAAGGTCCAGCCGCTTTCGACCGGCAAGGAGACCTCTAACTCCAAGAAGGAGGCGCCGGCGTTGACCGAGACGGTCATCGTCCCCCGACCGCGACGCCGCCTGCATGACACCCGGGCGTCGCTCACGCACAAGTTCACGATCGAGGGACACGAGGGGTACATCACGGTCGGCTTGTTCGAGGACAACACCCCCGGCGAGCTCTTCGTCACCATGGCCAAGGAAGGCTCGACGCTCTCGGGGATGATGGATGCGTTCGCCACGAGCATCTCGCTCTCCCTGCAGTACGGCGTGCCGCTGGCCCACCTCGTCGAGAAGTTCGCGCACATGCGGTTCGAGCCCTCGGGGTGGACCGGGAACTCGGAGCTCGGGTTCGCGAAGTCGATCGTCGATTACGTGTTCCGCTGGATCGGCTACCGGTTCCTGTCGACGGACGACAAGATGGCGCTGGGCCTCGTCCGCACGAGCGAGATCGTCGATCCAGCGCCGCAGCTCGAGCTGCTCAGCAAGGCCATCTCGATGGCCACGCCGATCGTCGCGACGCAAGAGAGCACCTGGTCCGAGCCGGCGCACCAGAACGGTACTGCTCCTCGGCGCATGAACTCGACTCCCGATGCACCGCCCTGCCCGCGCTGCGGCTGGCTGACCGTTCGTAACGGCACCTGCCACAAGTGCGAGAACTGTGGCGAGACCACGGGGTGCAGCTAGCACCCCTCACTGAGTCAGGCCCTGGCCGGCCCGCCCGTCGGCCAGTACGCCTTTCGGCCCGGCGGTTCCTGCTCCCCTGGAC
>JALYLX010000127.1 GCA_030773995.1 Chloroflexota bacterium | reverse complement strand
CCGACGGCAGCGTCGACCCGGCGCTGGCCTACGCGGCGACCAAGGCCGGGGCGCGCGGGCTGTACCGCGCGGGCGGAGCGGCGGCGGTCGCGGCGCTCGCGTATGGCACGCGGACCCTCGAGGCCGTCGACAAGATCGTTGGGCCGGGCAACGCCTACACCACCGCCGCGAAGTGGCTGGTTTCCGCCGACGTCGGCATCGACGCACTGCAGGGGCCGAGCGAGCTCGTGGTCGTCGCGTCCAAGGACGCGGATCCAACCGCGATCGTGCTCGACCTCGAGGCCCAGGCCGAGCACGGTGGCCGGCCGTTCGCCGCGCTGCTCAGCGACGACGACGGCCTCCTCGCGGTGGTGCGGGCCGTCGTGTCGGGGCTCGGACAGGGCGACGGCGCGATCGGGCTCTACCGCGTGCCGTCGCTCGCCGCGGCGGTGGAGGCGGCGGCCTTCGCGGCGCCGGAGCATCTCCACCTCGCCGGTGCGCGCGCGGCGCGGCTCGTCGGGCGGACCCGGAACGCCGGCGCGGTCTTCGTGGGCACCCGGACGGCCGTCGCGTTCGGCGACTACGTCGCCGGCTCGAACCACTGCCTGCCGACCGGCGGCACCGCGCGATGGGCGTCGCCGCTGCGGGTCGAGGATTTCGTCCACTGGACGACCCAGGTGACCGCGGGCCGCAACGTTGCCGCGGCCGCACGCGCCGGGGCGGCCATCGCGAAGCACGAAGGGATGGACTTCCACGCGGCCTCGATGGAGCTGCGCGGCTAGCGCTCAGGGCGGCAGCGCGTGTGGCAGGCTATGAAGGTGAGCGACCAGCTTCCCCGCCCACGGGCCGATCTCGCGACGTTCCAGGCGTACCGCACCCAGCAGATGGCGGCCGACGTCAGGGTGAACGCCAACGAATGGGCCGAGCCGAATCCGGCGAGCGACTATGTGTCCTCCACCGAGCTCGAGGCCATCCTGCTCAACCGCTACCCCGCCGCGCTCGCGAGCGCGGAGCTGCGGGAGACCCTCGCCCGCCGCTTCGGCGTCACGCCTGACCAGCTCATCTTCGGGAACGGCAGCAACGACGTGCTGCAGAGCACGTTCCTCGTCTTCGGCGGGCACGGCCGCAGCACCCTGCTCTTCCAGCCGACGTACTCCATGCACGCCCGGCTGACGCAGATCGCCGGCGGCACGGTCGCCGAGGAGCACGTCGGGCTTCCCTACCTCCTCACCACGGAGCGTGCGCTCGCCGCGTTGGATCGCGAGCGGCCGCAGATCGTGTGTTTCACGACGCCGAACAATCCGACCGGCAACCTCATCGACGACGCGGTCATCCTCGCGGCCGCCGAGCGATACCCCGAAATGCTGGTGCTGGTCGATGAGGCATACAGCGATTTCGCGGGCAACACGATCGTCCCGGCGATGCCGGAGCATCCGAACATCGTCGTCACCAAGACGTTCTCGAAGGTCCAGGCGGCCGCGGGCCTGCGGCTCGGCGTCCTCATCGTCCACCCGCGCGTTGCCGAGATCTTCCGCGCCGTGCAGCTGCCGTACAACGTCAGTCCGCTCACCACGTTCATCGGCGGCCGCATCGCCCAGCGCGAGGGTGATGTGCGGCGGCGGATCGCGCAGTGCGCCACGGAGCGCGAGCGCGTGTACGCGGCGCTCCGAGCGGCTCCTGGCGTGGAAGCCTTCCCTTCGGTCACGAACTTCATCCTGTTCCGGCTCACCGGTCGAACCCCCGCGGAGGTGCATGCGAAGTTCCTCGAGCACAGCGTCCTGCTGCGCGACATCTCGTCATGGCCGGGGTGTGCCGGCTGTCTCCGGGTCTCCATCGGCACGCCGGCCGAGAACGATCGGGTCATCGCGGCGATCGGCGCGGTCTTCTCGGCGGTCCGGGCGTGACCGCCGCGCGCGCGAGCTCGCGATCGCGGAAGACGAAGGAGACGAACGTCGCGATCACGCTGAAGCTCGACGCGAAGGGCACGGCGCGCGTTTCGACGGGCATCCCGTTCATGGACCACATGCTCGAGCTCATGGCGGTCCACGGGCTCATGGATCTGACCGTAACGGCGGCAGGGGATCTCCAGGTCGACCAGCACCACACCGTCGAGGATCTCGGGCTCGTGCTCGGTCGGGCGCTCGACGAGGCCCTCGGTGATCGCGCGGGCATCGTGCGCTTCGCATCGATCACGCTACCGATGGACGAATGCCTCGTGAACGTCGCGATCGATCTCGGGGGCCGCCCGGCGTTCGCCTACGACCTCGAGCCGTCCGAGCGGATCGTCGGCAGCTTCGACACGACCCTCATGCCGCACTTCCTCGAGTCGCTGGCGCAGACTGGGCGGCTCACGCTGCACGTCACAGAGGTGCGCGGCGGCAACCCGCATCACCTGCTCGAGGCGACGATGAAGGCGCTCGGCCGGGTGATCGACGCCGCCGCGCGGCGCGATCCGCGACGCAAAGGCAAAGTGCCGTCCAGCAAGGGACGCGTGGGCGCGTAGTCCGTGATCGCGATCGTCGACTACGGCGTCGGCAACCTCGCGAGCGTCCGGAAGGCCTTCGCCGCCGTCGGCGCGCGCGCCGAGCTGGTCCGCGAGCCGGCGTCACTCCGCGGTGCGACCGCGATCGTCCTACCTGGCGTCGGGAACTTTGGCCACTGCTCGCGGGAGTTCCACCGCTTCGGCTTCGCGCCCGAGCTGCGCGGCGCGCGCGAGCGCGGCCTGCCGATCCTCGGCATCTGCGTGGGCATGCAGCTCTTGTTCGACGGCAGCGAAGAGGACAGTGGCGAGCCGGGACTGGGCTTCCTCGCCGGCAAGGTCGTCGAGATGAAGCACGTGCCGCGTCTCCCGCAGATCGGCTGGAACGCGCTCGACCTCGCCGGCGAACACGCCTGGCTGCGCGACACACGGGAGGGCGACCAGTTCTACTTCGTGCACAGCTACGTGCCCGAGCCCACGCGCCCGCGCGATCTGCTCGGCACGGTGGAGTACGGCGGGACACGGTGCGCGATCGCGGGCGTGGACGGGCTTCTCGGCGTCCAGTTCCACCCCGAGAAATCAGGGGCGAACGGCCTGCGCCTGCTCAACGCGTTCGTCGAGGCGACCGCGCGCGCGACGGTCCCGTCATGACGCTTGCGAAGCGCGTCATCCCGTGCCTCGACGTCCGCGATGGCAAGGTCGTCAAGAGCGTGCGCTTCGTCGACACGAAGGACGTCGGCGACGCGATCGATCTCGCAAAGCGCTACGACCGCGAGGGTGCCGACGAGCTCGTCTTCCTCGACATCAACGCCTCGCACGAGAAGCGGCGCACGATGGTCGAGTTCGCATCGGCCGTCGCCGACCAGCTCTTCATCCCGTTCACCGTGGGCGGTGGGATCAGCTCCGCGGACCTCGCGGGCGAGATCCTGCGCGTCGGCGCCGACAAGGTCGCGGTGAACAGCGCCGCGGTGCGCGACCCGCGGATCATCACCGACATCGCGAGCCGGTACGGCTCGCAGGCGACCGTCCTGTCCATCGACGCGCGGCGGTCGGGAGACGACAGTTGGGAGGTCGTGCTCGACGGCGGACGCGTCCCCACCGGGATGGACGCGCTCGTCTGGGTGCGCGAGGGCGTTTCGCGTGGCGCCGGGGAGGTGCTCCTGAACAGCATCGATCACGACGGAACGAAGCAGGGCTTCGATCTGGCGTTCACCGGGGCGATCGCGAACGCGGTCGACGTGCCGGTCATCGCCTCAGGGGGGGCATCATCCGCCGCGGACTTCGTCGAGCTCTTCCGAAAGACCGGAGCGGAAGCGGGATTGGCCGCGTCGATCTTCCATTACGGCGAGGTGACGGTCGGCGCGGTCAAAGACGCTCTCGCGGCCGCGGGCATTCCGGTGCGCCCGCCCGAACGGGCCTTCGCATGAACATCGCCGACGTGCACTTCGACGAGCGCGGCCTGGTGCCCGCGATCGTGCAGGACGCCGGCACCGGGACCGTGCTCATGCTCGCGTGGATGGACCGTGCAGCGATCGAAGCGACGGAGCGGACCGGCGAGGTCCACTTTCACAGCCGCTCGCGCGATGCGCTCTGGAAGAAGGGTGAGACGAGCGGCAACACGCTCCACGCCGTGGAGCTGCAGGCGGACTGCGATAGGGACGCGATCCTCGTGCGCGCGCATCCGAAAGGACCGGTGTGCCATACCGGCACCGCGACGTGCTGGGGGGACGATCCGGCGCCGCCGCTCGCGCGGACCCTCTCCGAGCTCGCCGCGCTCCTGCGCGAGCGCAAGCGTGAGCTGCCCGAGCGCTCGTATAGCGCTGAGCTGTTCAAGAAGGGGCGAGCCGCGATCGCCCAGAAGGTCGGCGAGGAGGCGATGGAGCTCGCCCTCGCGAGCGTCGCCGAATCGCCGGAGCGCGCGCTCTCGGAATTCACCGATGTCGTGTACGCGCTGCTCGTCCTTGCCACCGACCTTGGGCTCAGCGCCGACGACATCGTGCGGTCGCTGGCGGAGAAGAAGCGGGCCGCGGTCCGGTGACGGCGTCGCCGCGGGTGATCAAGCTGGGCGTCCTCGGCGGCGACGGGATCGGACCCGAGGTCGTGGAGGCCGCGCTGCTGGTGCTCGACGCGTGCGAGGCCCGGTTCGCGTTCCGGACCGAGCGGACGTCGTTCGACTGGTCCGGCGACCAGTACCTTCGCGACGGCCGGCGGTTCGACGCCGCGGCGCTCGAGCCCATCCGCACGCTCGAAGCCGTGCTCCTCGGTGCGGTCGGACATCCGGGTGTCCCGCGGGGGATGCTCGAGGCGGACATCATCTTCGGCTTCCGCCGCGGCCTCGACCTCTACGTGAACCTGCGCCCGCTCATCCTCTACGACTCCCGGCTCACGCCGTTGAAGGGCAAGACCGAGAAGGACGTCAGGATCCTGGTCATGCGCGAGAACACCGAGGACGTCTACGGCCGGGAGGGCACCTGGGTCGGCCGGGGCACGCCGGACGAGCGTGTGTCCGTCGACATGGTCTTCACGCGACGCGGGATCGAGCGCATCACGCGCTACGGCTTCGAGCGCGCGCGCCTGCTCGATCGCAAGAAAGTCACACTCGTGGACAAAGCGAACGCCGTTCCGGTCCAGCAGCTCTGGCGCGACGTTCTCGAGGAGGTCGCGGCGGATTACCCCGACGTCGAGCACGACGCGATGTACGTCGACGCCGCATGCATGTGGCTGGTGCAGAAGCCGGAGCAGTTCAGCGTCATCGTGACGACCAACCTCTTTGGCGACATCATCACCGATCTCGGAGCCGCGATCTGCGGCGGCCTTGGCACCGGCAGCTCGGGCAACATCCATCCCGGCAGGGTGTCGATGTTCGAGCCGATCCACGGGTCGGCGCCGAAGTACACCGGTCAACGCGCGGCGAGTCCCATCGGTGCGATCGGGGCGGTCGCGCTGCTCCTCGAGCATGTCGGCCTGTCTGCGGCGCACGATGAGATCCAGGCGGCGATCTTCAAGTCGTTCCGGACCGGACGGATCGACGGCGTGGATGCGCGCCGGGGTCGCACATTCGAGGACGCGAAGGTCATCGCGGACCTGCTGACGAATCCCTAGGGATATGCCTCCAGCACCTCGACCAGCTTCAGGAGCGCCTCGTTCACCGGCGTCGGGACGCTGTGACGGCGTCCGCGCCGCACGACCTCGCCGTTGATCCAGTCGATCTCGGTGGGCCGGCCGGTGCGAACGTCTTGCAGCATCGACGATCGGTTCGGGGCGGTGAGCGCGGCCATCGCGCGCCAGAGCTGGATCGCCTCGTCGTCCGGGATCGGTACGCC
>JALYLX010000126.1 GCA_030773995.1 Chloroflexota bacterium | reverse complement strand
GTCATACCCCGCGACCGCGGCGCTGTTGAGATACCGGTCAAGCTCGGCCAGCGCCTCCTCGGCGCGCGCGCCGCGGAGATCGAGCTGCAACGGGATGTTCTGCGCCGCACCCTGGACGACGGTGCGTGTCGAGCGGATCGGCGCGTCCATTCGCGGCGCCGGACGGAGGGACTCACGCGGCACGCGCAGCCGCAGCGCGCCGGAGGACACCTCGGCGATCCCTTTGTCGTCGATCCCGATCAGCGTCCCAGGCTCGCTCACCCCGTCGACGAGCACCGGCGCGCCGATCTCGATCTCGTGAAGCACCGCCGGCCTCGGTGCGGGCGCCGCGGCGTCCCGCGACGCCTCGGCCTCGCGCAGCGCCGTCCGTGCGTCGTCGACGAGGTTCCGCTTCGCCGCCTCATCCCGAGCCGACTCGGCCTGCCGGAGCGCGCGACGGGCCTGGAGGATGAGCTCGTCAGCCTCGGTCCGCGCACGCTTCAGCGCCTCGCGGGCCTGCTCCCGGACCGTGTCGGCCTCGCGCTCGGCCTGGGCCATGACCTTCGTGGCGTCGACCGCTGCGACACGAGCCTCCTCGAGCGACGAGGCGAGCTCGGTCCGCTGGCGCTCGGCCTCGCGCAACGTGCGCTCGAGTGACCGATGCAGGTCCGATAGATGCAGCTCTGCCTTGGCGAGGACGTCGTGGTCGAGGCCGAGCCGCGCCGCGATGGCGAACGCGTTCGACGCGCCGGGCAGTCCGACGTGCACGCGGTACGTCGGACGCAGGGTCTCGGCGTCGAACTCGACGCTCGCGTTCGTGACGCCAGGCGTGTTGAGCGCGAACGCCTTCAGCTCCGGGTAGTGCGTCGAGGCGGCCACGAGGACGCCGCGCGCGAGAAGCGTCTCGAGCACCGCCATCGCAAGGGCGGCGCCCTCGTCGGGGTCGGTTCCGGCGCCGACCTCATCGAGAAGCGCGAGATCGCCGGCCTCGGCCTCGGCAAGCGTCGCCACGACGTTGCGGAGGTGTGACGAGAAAGTCGAGAGCGACTGCGCAATGGATTGCTCGTCGCCGATGTCGGCGAAGATCCGCCGCACGACCGGGATCGCGCTTCCCCGCTCCGCCGGGACCTGCAGCCCGGCCGCGGCCATGAGGACGAAGAGCCCGATCGTCTTGAGCGTGACCGTCTTGCCGCCGGTGTTCGGACCGGTGATCACGAGGACGCGGAAGTCGCTTCCGAGGCTCACGTCGATGGGGACGACCGGGGTACCGCGCTCGATGAGGAGCGGATGCCGCGCCGCGATGAGATCCAGCCGGCCCTCGTCGTTCAACGCCGGCCGCTCGCTAGCGAAGGCCTCCGCGAGCTGGGCCTTCGCGAGGATGACATCGAGCGCGGACAGGGCTTCGAGTGTCGCGTGCAGATCCTCGCTCGCGCGCTCGACGGTCCGCGACAGCCCGTCAAGGATTCGCTGGACCTCCTGCTGCTCCGCGAGCTCGGCCTCGCGCACGCGATTGTTCGCTTCGAGGACCTCGAGTGGCTCGATGAACACCGTCGCCCCGCTGGCCGAGGAGTCGTGCACGATGCCCTTCACCGCACCGCGGTACTCGGACTTCACCGGTACGACATAGCGCCCGCCGCGCTGCGTCACGATCGGGTCCTGGAGATAGCGAGCGAGGTCCGAGCGCAGCAATCCGTCGAGGCGCCGCTGCAGTCCCGCCTGCGCGGACCGCAGCTCGGCCCGGGCCGTCGCGAGCGCGGCGCTCGCGCGGTCCAGCACCTCGCCGGTCCCCCCGATCGCGTGCTCGATCGCATCGGCCACCGCCGTAGGAGGTCGCGCGAATCGCGCGCGCGCGGCAAGCGGCGGATACCCGTGGACGTCGGAGAACAGCGCCTGCGCCGCCCGCACGGTGCCGCCGATCGCAAGGATCTGTTCCGGATCGAGGATCCCGCCCAGGTCGGCGCGGCGCAATGGATCGCGGATGTCCTGTGCGCCGCGTAGGCCCGCCGAGGGCGTCGCGCGCACGAGGGCCTTCGCCGCCGCGGTCTCGTCCTGCAGGCGCTCGGCCGCGGCGAGCTCGGTCTCCGGCTCCAGACTGAGCGCGCGCTCTCGTCCGGGTGCGAATGACGTGTGCTCGGCCAGCAGCTCGCGCACGGTCGTGAGCTCGAGCGTGCCGAGAGTCTTCGCGCTGGTCACCGGCGGGACGCTGCGGGAGAGCCCGTGATCCAGAACCGCCACGGCGCGCCGAACGTTGTCCCCGGCGAAAGGCCGACCCGCGGTCCGCGCGAGACGGCGCGCGCAGGCACCGCCGGCGCGTCGCGGATCGAGAGCTCCGAGCGCACCAGGTCCATGTTCGTCTGCGCGGTCGAGATCCCCATCGCGAGGCAGAGTAGGCCGGGCCCTGCCAGCCGACGCGGATCATCGATGACCCCTTCGACCGGCTCGGCACCGCGGAGCAGCACCGCGCCCGCGACGCCCGGGCCTTCGCACACGACGTTCATGCAGGGGTAGAGACCGTGCGACAGGTACACGTACGTGAACCCCGCGGGCCCGAACATCGGCGCCGTCCGCGGCGTCATCCCGCGATACGCGTGGGACGCGGGATCGCGCTCGCCCAGGTAGGCCTCAGCCTCGACGATCCGCGCGACGCGCCGGCCGCGGGGGCCCTCGTACGCAATGAGCTTCCCGAGGAGGTCGCGGGCGACAGTGCGGGTCGGGCGGTCGTAGAAGCCGCGCGGCAGGCGCGGGCCGAGCCGCTTCAGCCCCGGATGGTCCCGCCGAGCTTGTGCAGCACGCGGCCCTCGATGCGCTTGAGCACCCGCTCGACATCGGCGTCGGTGAGCGTCCCGGTCTGCGACCGGAGCACGAGCCGGAGGGCGAACGATTTCTTTCCCCCTCCGATCTGCGGGCCGCGGTACACGTCGAGCAGCGTGAGCGACTCGAGGAGCTCCTTGGCGGCGCCGGTCACTTCGTCGCGGACCGCCGCATAGGGCACCGCATCGTCGACCACGAACGCGACGTCGCGGTTCGCGGCCGGGAACTTCGGCGGCACTTTCGCCGTGCGCGGCCGGACGACCGCAAGGAGCGACAACAGATCGACCTCGCCGATGTACGTCTCGGCGGGCAACTCCCAGCGTTCAGCGACGCGCGGGTCGAGCTGGCCGATCATGAGCGCCGGACGACCATCGTGGAGCCGGATGCTGGACCGGCCGGGGTGCATCCCCGGAGCGGGGCCGCTCGGTCCGGAGAAGGTGCCCGCGTTGATCCCATTCGCCATCGCGGCGAGCAGGCCCTTCACGTCCCAGCGATCCCAGACCCGCGGCTGGGTGAGCCAGGTCTGCTCCTGGGCCCGGCCGGCGACCAGGACCCCGACCGTCCAGCGCTCTTCCGGCAGGTCGCCCGCGCGCGGGAGGTAGACCGGCGCGATCTCGAAGATCGCGAGCCCGTCGCGGTGCTTCATGTTGCGCGCGGCGGTATCGAGGAGGCTCGCCCGCAGCGTCGGCCGAGCAACTGATTGCGCGACCGAGGTCGGGTTCTGGACGCGGATCGGCGCCGGCGCGATCGGTGTCCCATCGGGCGTGAGCCGCTCGAGCCACGCCGGATCGACGAGCGAGTAGCAGACGGTCTCCTGCAAGCCGAAGCCGGCGAGCAGGTCGCGCACGCGCTCACGCAGGGCCTCGAGTGGATGGCGCTCGTGCAGCGGCAGCGGGCCGTCGGGGATCCGCACCGGAATGCGGTCGTAGCCGACGATCCGCGCGACCTCTTCCACGATGTCCTCGGGGATCCCGATATCCGTGCGGATGGCCGGTGGCGTCACCACGAGGGTGTCGCCCGATTCGGCGTACTGGAAGCCGAGCCGCGATAACGCGTCGAGCGACTCTTCGCGGGGGATGTCCACGCCGAGGATCCGCGGGACATCGCTGAACCGCAGCTTGATGTTCGGCCGGTGCCAGGGCTTCGGGTGGACGTCCGTTGCACCGACGACCTTCGCGCCGGCGTGCTCGACCAGCAGCTGGACCGTGCGGGCGAGCGCCAGGGGCACGAGCTCGGGGCTGAGGTTCAAGCGGAACCGCGCGCTCGCGGCGCTCTGCTGCGACAGTCCGAGCTTCTGCGCAGTGCGGTCGATACCCCGCGGCTCGAAGCTCGCGCATTCGAGCGCGATCCTGGTGGTCGTTGGCCGGATCTCCGAATCGGTGCCGCCGAGGATGCCGGCGATGCCCAACGCTCGCTCGTCGTCCGCGATGACCAGCGCGTCCGCAGTCAAGATCCGCTCGACCCCATCGAGGGTCTTCAGCGACTCACCGGTCCGCGCGCGGCGCGCGACGAGCGCGTGGCCGCGCAGCCGATCGGCGTCGTACGCGTGCAGCGGCTGGCCGAGCTCGAGCAGCACGTAGTTGGTGATGTCGACGGCGTTGTGGATCGGCCGCATCCCAGCGGCGATGAGGCGCTCCTGCAGCCAATTCGGTGATGGCCCGATCGTGACGTTGTCCAGGTAGGCGGCGCCGAAGCGCCGGCAGCCATCGGGATCCTCGATGCGCACATCCAGCAGCGTTCGATCGAGCTCGTAGCGCAGCTTCGCGATCGCCGGCTCGCGGAGCGCGATCCGCTGCACCGCAGCCAGCTCGCGCGCGATGCCGACGACCCCCATGCAGTCGGGACGGTTGGGCTGGAGCTCGATGACGAGCACCGGATCGCCGAGCGCGTCGGCGAGCGGCTGCCCGACGGTCAGGGTCTTGTCGAGGATAAGGATGCCCTCGTGATCTTCGCCGAGGCCGAGCTCCTTCTCGGAGCACACCATCCCTTCACTGAGGATGCCGCGCACCTTCTTGGGCTCGAGCGTGAGCCAGCCATCGCCATGGCCGTCGCGCAGCGTCGCGCCGACCTCGGCGTACGGGACGATGTCGCCCGCGGCGATGTTCGGTGCGCCGGTGACGACGGTCTTCTCCCGACCCTCGCCGTATTCCACGGTCGCGAGCTGGAGCTTGTCGGCGTTCGGGTGCTTCTCGAGCTTCGCGATCCTTCCGACCCAGACGTGCTCCCAGCCGCCGCCGGGGCGTTCGATGCGGTCGACCTCGGTGCCGCTCATGTGCAGCTGGCGGGCGATCTCGTCGACCGACCCGTGCGCGTCGGCGTACTCCTTCAGCCACGACAGCGGAACGCGGATCGTCGGCATTAGACGGACTCCAGATAGCGCAGGTCGTTCTGCTGGAACAGCCGGATGTCAGGCGTTCCGGTGAGGAGCATGGCAAGGCGCTCGACACCGCCGCCGAACGCGAAGCCCTGGTACTTCGCCGGGTCGTACCCGACGCGGCGCAGCACGTCGGGGTGGACCATGCCGCAGCCGGCGGCCTCGATCCAGCCCGCGCCCGCGCAGGTCGCGCAGCGGCCACCGCCGATCTCGCCCGTCCCGTCACAGACGAAGCAGTCGAACGCGATCTCCGCCGACGGCTCGGTGAACGGGAAGTAGTCCGGGCGGAAACGGACCTTACGCTCGCCGCCGAACAGCTGGCGCGCGAAGCTGTACAGGACGCCCTTCAGGTCGGCCATCGACATCTTCTCGTCGATCGCGAGGCCCTCGTACTGGAAGAACACGCTCTCATGCGAAGCGTCCGTCGCCTCGAAGCGGTAGCACCGACCGGGCACGATGATCCGGACCGGCGGCTGCCGCTGCTCCATGGTCCGGACCTGCATCGGCGAGGTGTGGGTGCGGAAGAGCATCGGTCCCATGTCGCGACCCGGACCGCCGCCGCCCGCGACGGTGCCGCCCGTTCCGGTGCGCGCCATCGACAAGACGTCCGCCGACTCTTCGGCGACCCACAGGGTGTTGAACTTGTCCCGCGCGGGGTGGCCGGCCGGGATGTTCAGCGCCTCGAAGTTGTAGTAATCCCATTCGATCTCAGGCCCCTCGACGGACTCGAAGCCCATGCTGAGGAAGATCCGCGAGATGTCGCGGATCGTCCGCGAGATCGGGTGGAGCCGGCCGAGCCGGACCGGACGACCGGGAAGCGTGAGGTCGAGCGCCGAGCCGCTGAGGCTCTTGTCCAACGACGCGGCGCGGAGCACGCGCTCGCGCTCTTCGAGCGCCGCCTCGAGCTCGGTCTTCGCCGCATTCAATGCCGCGCCCGCGGCCGGACGCAGAGCGGCGGGCAGAGCGCTCACCGTCTTCATCCGCGCTGTGAGCAGGCCGTCCTTCCGTCCGAGGTAGCGGACCCGCACGGCCTCGAGGGCCGCCTCGTCCTGCGCGTCGGCGATCTCTCGCCGCGCGCGGGTTGTCAGCACGCCGAGCTCGTCCGCCATGCGCGTCCTCCTTACAGG
>JALYLX010000125.1 GCA_030773995.1 Chloroflexota bacterium | reverse complement strand
TCGCTCGTCATCTGTCTACGTCTCCGAGCACGATGTCGATGGAGCCGAGAATCGCCACTGCGTCCGCGACGAGCCGGCCCTGCAGCAGCCACGGGAGGATCTGCAGGTTGTTGAACGATGGGCCGCGCATCTTCGCGCGGAATGGGTTCGTCGCCGAGCCGCCCGCGCTGATCATGTAGATCCCGACTTCGCCCTTCGCGCCCTCGACCGTGTAGTACGCCTCGCCCTTCGGGCACTTCCAGACATGGCCGAGCCGCGCGCGCACGGCGCCGCCGGGGATATTGGCGATGCACTCACGGATGATCTCGATGGACCGGCGCATCTCGCCGAGCCGCACCTTGTACCGCGCGTACGCGTCTCCCTCCACGGAGGTCACCGACTTGAAGCTCTTCAGCTCCGGGTAGATGGAGTACGGACGGTCCTTCCGGAGGTCCCAGTCCACGCCCGACGCACGAAGGATCGGACCGGTGAGGCCGTACTGCTTCGCGACGTCGCCAGGGATCCCGCCGACGCCGATGGTCCGCTCGAGGAAGATCTCGTTCGTCTCGAAGAGCTCGACGTAGTCACGCTCGATGTGGGCCGCGAAGCGATCCAGGAACCGCTCGAGCTTCGACAGCATGCCCGGGGGGAAGTCGTAGAGCACGCCACCCGGCCGGAAGTAGTTGAAGTTCATCCGCGACCCGCAGAGCTCCTCGAACATGTCCAAGATCTCCTCGCGGTCGCGGAAGCAATAGAGCATCGGCGTGGTCGCGCCGACGTCCAGTCCGTACGTCCCGAGCCAGACGAGGTGGGAGGCGCAGCGCGACATCTCGTCGACGATCACGCGGATGTACTCGGCCCGGCGCGGGATGTCGATGTCCGCGATCGCCTCCATCGCGCCCGCGTAGCAATGTTCGTTCAGCATGTTCGAGACGTAATCAGCCTGGTCCGCGTAGCGGATGCCCTGGTGGTACGTCCGCCACTCGAAGATCTTCTCGAGACCGCGGTGCAGGTAGCCCATGACCGGGACGCATTCGATGACCTTCTCCCCCTGGAGCTTGAGCACGAGCCGGAGCACGCCATGGGTGGAGGGGTGCTGGGGGCCCATGTTGAGGATGAGCTCCTCGGTCTCGAGGCCTTCGTCGCTCTCGATGACCGGCAGCTTCACGTCCTCTGAAAGCGGCTCGGCCGGGGCCGGCACAGCCAGGCCCGGCCGCACGGCGGTAGTCACCGTCTCACCCGCCCTTGAAGATCTTTTCGCGAAGCCGGAGCACCCCTTCGGTGAGCGCCTCGGGCCGTGGCGGGCAGCCCGGGACGTAGACGTCGACCGGGACCACCGTGTCCACGCCCTGGAGCGTCGAGTAGCTGTCCCAGAACTCGCCGCCCGAGCTCGCGCAGTTGCCCATCGCGATGACCCACTTCGGCTCGGGCATCTGCTCGTACAGCCGGCGCAGGCGTGGCGCCATCTTGTGCGTGACCGTGCCGGCCACGATCATCACGTCCGCCTGCCGCGGGCTCGAGCGGAACACCTCGGCGCCGAACCGCGCGAGGTCGTGGTGCGACGCCGCGCTGGCCATCATCTCGATCGCGCAGCAGGCGAGGCCGTAGCCGAGCGGCCAGGGGCTCCTCGAGCGCGCCCAGTTGACCAGCATGTTCACCGTCGTGAACACGATGTTGTCGTCGCTCGCCGTCACGCCTGAGATCATCCGCGGCTCGTGCCCGCCCATCCCGGTTTGGGTGGTCAGCGGGCGGCGCTGGACGACATCCTCTTCGAAATCGATGGGATGGACGTCGGTGGGGGTCTTCTGATCGATCGCCATCTCATGACTAGTCTAGCCGCGGTTTTCGTGACTTGCCCGCAGGAGCGCGACGAGTGGCGCGTGCAGCGCCCGGCCCGACACGACGATCTCGGTGTGTTCGGTCCACGTCACGGCACCACCGGCCTCGCGAACGAGCAGCTCACCTGCGGCCGAGTCCCACGCTGACCGCGAGACCTCGAAGTACGCGTCGAGACGGCCGGCCGCGACCCACGCGAGATCGAGCGCCGCGGATCCCGCGCGCCGGATGTCACGGACCTTTCCAGCGAGCCGTGCGACGATCACCGACTGGGCGGCACGCTCGGCCGCGTCGTAGCTGAACCCGGTGGCGACGAGCGCCAGTGCGGGGTCGGCGACCGCCGTAGCCGCCAGAGGGCGGTCGGCGAGCCGGGCCCCGCCGCCGCGCGTGGCGGTAAAGAGCTCGTCGCGCGAGGGGTCGTACACCGCCCCCGCGATCGCCCCGTCCGCATCGGCGCACGCGACGCTCACGCACCAGTGCGGCTGGCCGTAGAGGTAGTTGATCGTCCCGTCGAGCGGGTCGACGAGCCAGCGGATCCCGCTTCGGCCGTCGTGCCCCGAGCCTTCCTCAGCGATCAGCTCGTCGTGCGGCCGGCGCTGGCGAATGAAGGTGACGACCGCCTGCTCCGCCCGCTCGTCGGCTTCGGACACAAGGTCGGTGAGCGTGGATTTGCTGCGCACGCCGACGGCCGGGCCGCGGAACCGCTGGAGGAGGATGGCGGCGGCCGACCGGGCCGCCCCGACGGCGATCTCAAGCGCATCGGCCGCGGTCAACGCGACTTCAGGCGCGATGTGCGCCCGGCTTTCCGTCGTCGACGACGAAGGTGGCGATCGTGCTCACCGTCGCGGTGGGCGCTGTGACGGTGGACACGGCGCGGAAGTCGGCGGTCAGCCGGTCGCGCGCGAGCGTGCAGCGAATGTATCCGCGGTGGTTGTCGAAGAACCGGAGCTGCGGGTTCTTCGCTGACGGGTCGAACAGCGTCTGCGGGGACAACGGATCGCCCTCTGAGCTGATCGAGGTGCCGAGCAGCTCGGTCGCGATCGTCGGTGACGCGGGATCGTTGAAGTCGCGCTTCAGGTCGTACACGAAGTCCACATGGCTGTCGCCCGAGAGCACGACCGGGTTCTTCGTGCGCGCCAGCTGGTCGAGGACGATCTGCCGGTCCGCCACGAAGCCCATCCAGTTGTCCACCCCATCGAAGCGATGTGTCTTCGGATCAGGGCTCGAGTCCTGCTGCGCGAACCGGACCGACTGCGCGACGACATTCCACGCGGTCCGCGACGCGTTCAGCCCGTTCAACAGCCACGCCCGCTGATCCACGCCGAGGATCGTTCGCTTCGGATCCAGGCTCGCCGGGCAGTAGCCCGACGGCGTCTGGTCCATGTCCGCGCAGAGCGACACCTCTGGCGAGCGGTACTGCCGCGTGTCGAGCACGTAGAAGGTCGCGAGGTCGCCGTAGGAGAGGGCTCGGTAGAGCTTCAGCTCGGGTCCCTGCGGCCGCGGGCCGCGGATCGGCATGTGCTCGTAGAACGCCTGGTACGCGTTCGTCCGCTCGACGATCGCCTGCTTGTTCTTCGGGTCGGCCCTGTCGATGCCGCCGGCGTAGTTGTTCTCGACCTCGTGATCGTCCCAGGTGACGATCCAGGGGAATGCCGCGTGAGCCGCCCGGAGATCCGCGTCGGTCTTGTACTGGGCGTACCGATCGCGGTAATCCGCCAAGGCGAAGGCCCAGCCGCGCTTCGCGTAGTCCCGCACCCGATCGCCGCGGGCGTCGCCTTCGTAGATGTAGTCGCCCAGGAACAGCACCGCGTGGAGATCCTCGCGCGCGATCGCCGCGTGCGCCGGGTAGAAGCCTTGCAGGTAGTTCTGGCACGAGGCGACCGCGAAGCGCACCTGCTGTGGACTGGCGCCGGCTGCCGGCGCCGTGCGGGTGCGCCCGATCGGGCTTTCGATCCCGCCCGCGCGGAACCGATACCAGTACGTACGGTCCGGATCCAGTCCGGCCACGTCGACGTGCACCGAGTGCGCGAGCTCCGGGATCGCGGTAGTCGTGCCGTTCCGGGCGACATCGGTCATCGCGTCGTCGCGGGCGATCGTCCAGTCGACAGCGACCGGTGCGGTGCCCATGCCGCCGCCCTTCAGCGGATCGACCGCGAGCCGGGTCCACAGCACGACTGCGTCTGCAAGCGGGTCACCCGACGCGACGCCGAGCGTGAACGGATCGCGGTCGAGCTTGGCGGGGGCCCGGGTGCACGCGGCGAGCGGCGCGAGGGCCGCGAGGGCGGCGACACGAGCGGACGCGGCGAGGAACGCGCGCCGGTCCATGACCGCGCTAAACGGAGGTCGCCTCGTGAGCGCGGTATTGGAGCTCGTACAGCCGATGGTAGACGCCGTGCTGGTTCAGCAGCTCCTTGTGCGTGCCGATCTCGGCGACCCGGCCCTTGTGAAGCACGATGATCCGATCGACGTTCTGGATCGTCGACAGGCGGTGGGCGATGATGATCGACGTCCGACCGACCATGAGCTTCCGCAGCGCGTCCTGGATCAGGTGCTCGGTCTCGGTGTCCACCGATGACGTCGCTTCGTCCAGCACCAGCATGATCTCGGGGTTGAACGCGATCGCCCGGGCGAACGCAAGGAGCTGCTTCTGGCCGACCGAGAGCGTGGATCCCCGTTCGGTGACCACGGTGTCGTAGCCATGCGGCAGCCGGTCGATGAACTTGTCCGCGTTCACGAACCGCGCGGCGAACTTCACCTGCTCATCGGTGATGCTCGTCTCGTTCAGCCGGATGTTCGACGCGATCGTGCCCGCGAAGATGAATGGGTCCTGGAGGACGACGCCGACGTGGCGCCGGACATCGCGCTGGGCGAGGTCGCGGAGATCGACGCCGTCCAGGAGGATCCGGCCCTTCTGCACGTCGTAGAAGCGCGAGATGAGGCTGATGATCGAGGTCTTCCCGGCGCCGGTCGCACCGACGATCGCGACGCTCTCGCCGGCCGAGATCTTGAAGTCGACATCGCGCAGCACCCAGTCGCCCTCGTTGTACGCGAACGACACGTTCTCCATGGTGATCTCGCCCCGCACGCTCGGGAGCGCAACCGGGTGCGGCGCGTCGACGATGGTCGCCTGCGTGTCGAGCAGCCGGAACACGCGCTCCGACGAGGCCATCGCCGATTGCAGGATGTTGTACTTCTCGGAGAGGTCCTGGATCGGGCGGAAGAACTGATCGAGGAGCTGCCAGAACGCGAGCAGCGTCCCGATCGTCATCTGGCCGCCCAGCGCCCAGTAGCCGCCCGCGATGAACAGCGCCGTCGCCGCGCCCGCGCGCGTGAACGTCACGGCCGGGAAGAACAGGCTCATCGCCTTGATCGCGCCCTGGTTGGCCTCGAGGAGGTCGGTGTTCAGCTCGTCGAACTGCTTGTACGCGCGCGGCTCGCGGGTGAAGAGCTGGACGATCGACATCCCGCTGATGTTCTCGTTCAGGTAGGCGTTGATCCGCGCCAGGCGGATCCGGATGCTGCGGAACGACTCGCGCATGGTCTTCCGGAAGTAGAACGTGAGCGCGACGATGATCGGCAGCGTCGCGTAGGTGATGAGCGCGAGCCGCCAGTCAAGGAACAGCAGGACGATCGCGATGCCGACGAGCATGAGGAGGTCGCCGAAGATGGACACGACGCCCTGCGTGACCATGTCCGTGAGCGCGTCGATGTCGTTCGTGATGCGGGTCATCAGCCGGCCGACAGGGTTGCGGTCGAAGAACGAGAGGGACAGCGACTGCAGGTGCCCGAAGAGCTGGACCCGCAGGTCGTACATGGCCCGCTGGCCGACGTAGGTCGTGAGGATGTTCTGGCCGTACCGGAATGCGGCCGAAGCGAGCAGCACGCCGAAATACGCCAAGCCGAGCGGCACGAGCAGCCGAAGGCCCTCGGCGACAGGGATGTCGCCGTTCACCGCGGGCGCGATGGCCCGGTCGATGATGAACTTCGTGATGATCGGTGGCGTGATGTCGGCGAAGGACAGGCCGAGGAGCACGACGAAGGCGATGACCACGAGCCGGCGATACGGCTGGAGATACGAGAGCAGCCGCCGCATGAGCCGCGCGTCATAGGCCTTGCCGAGGATCTCGTCCTCCTGGAAGAAGCCGGCCATCAGGCGTTCTCCCCCATTCCGCCACTGCCCATCCGGGTGCGGAACTGCGTCGGGGTCGACTCCTGCGCCGTGCGTACCCGCCGCTCGTGCTCTTCCTTCTCGGTGTCGACGTCGAGCTCTTCCTCGATGAGCTGGCGCCGGTACATCTGGGCGTAGATCCCGTTGCGCTCGAGCAGGTCGCGGTGCGTCCCGCGCTCAGCGACGCGCCCCTCGTCCAGGACGAGGATCTCGTCCGCGTCCTTCACCGTGGAGATGCGGTGGGCGACGATGATGCTCGTGCGGTCCTGCAGCACCCCGCGGAGCCGACGAAGGATCTCGGACTCGGTGTACGTGTCCACCGCGCTCATCGCGTCGTCGAGGATGACGATGCGCGGATCCTTCGCTACGGCGCGCGCGATGGCCGTGCGCTGCTTCTGCCCGCCGGAGAGCGTCACCCCGCGTTCCCCGATCATCGTGTCGTAGCGCGCCGGGAAGTCCTCGACGTCCTTGTTCAGCTGCGAGACGTCACCGGCCCAGTCGAGCTTCGGATCGTCGAGCAGCGTCTCGACCCCGAAGCCCACGTTGTCGCGGAGCGGAACGCTGAACAGGAAGGTCTCCTGAGGCACGTAGCCGATCGCACGTCGCAGTGCCTCGAGCGGGTAACGCCTCACGTCGATCCCGTCGATCAGGACCTCGCCGGCGGTCACATCGAAGAGCCGCGGGATCAGGTTCACGAGGCTGGACTTGCCCGCGCCGGTGTGGCCCACGATCGCGAGCGAGCCGCCGGCCGGCACCGTGAAGCTCACGTCGCGCAGCACCGTCGTCGGCCCGTAGGCGAAGCTCACGTGCTTGAACTCGACGTCGCCGCGGACGGCGTGCGCGGCCGGTTCGGCCGGGTCGGCGATGTCGGGCTTGGCGTCCCAGATCTCCTGCAGCCGCTGCAGCGACGCCCACCCCTGCTGGAACAGGTTCGAGACCCAGCCGAGCGCGATCATCGGCCACGCGAGCAGGTTCAGGTACGCGACGAACTGAACGAGCTGCCCCAGGGTCATGCGTCCTTCGATCGCGTCCTGTCCACCCACGTACAGGGTCGCGAGGACGGCCAACCCGAGGATGAAGGACATCGTCGGCCAGATGAGCCCGTCCATCCGCCTGAGGTTGATCGCCCGCCTGACGTACTCCTCGTTCACCGCGGCGAAGCGCGCGATCTCCGCGTTCTCCTGCGAGAACGCCTTGACCACGCGGATGCCCGAGAAGTTCTCCTGCGCGGCCGTCGACATCTCGGAGAACTGCGCCTGCAGGCGCTCGAACTTGACGTGCACGCGGCGCCCGATGAACCAGAACGTCACCGACACGAGCGGCATGAGCACGATCGAGATCAGCGTCAGCTTCAAGGACACACCGACCATCGAGATGACCGTGAACGCGAACGTCATGGACGTCGAGACGATGTTCATCACACCAGGCCCCTGCATCATCCGCGTGGCGGACAGGTCGTTCGTCATGCGAGCCATGAGGTCGCCGATCCGCTGGTGCTGGAAGTAGCCGAGGTGCATCCGCTGCAGATGGGCGAACAGATCGTTGCGCATGTCGTACTCGATGAATCGCGACGTGTTCATCATGAAGTAGCGGCCGGCCGCGCGGAAGAGGGCCTCGAGGGCCGAGAAGAACAGCGCGAAGAGCGAGAGCTGGACGATCGTGTCCAGCGTGGTGCCGCGGTTGAGGCCGTCGATGATCTGGCCGATGAAACGCGGCGGTACGACGGCAGCGACCGACCCAGCGGCGACGGCAAGGGTGCCGAGGAGGAGCTGGGTGCGGTGCCGGCCAACGTAGTGGAAGTAGGTCGCCCGGGCGGAGGTCACGTAGACCAAATTCTAGTCCGCGCTGTCGGCATCACCGGTCACATTCCGGAGGCGGCTTCCACGCGGATGTGACCGCGCGATGCCCGGCCGCCGATCCACGCGGCGAGGCACGCCACCGCGCCGCCCACGAACACAGGAGCGACCCCGTACGCATCCGCGACCGGCCCGACGAGGAGGAGCGGCGCGAAGCTGAAGACCGACACGAGCATGTTCAAGACTCCGAAGATGCGGCCGCGGATCTGATCGTGCAGATCGGACTGCAGCCGGGTCATCGACGGCACGGTGATGAACGCGTAGGAGATCCCGAAGACGAAGGCGGTGAGGCTCACCATCGCCACGAAGAACGGGAAGCCTGCCGTCGGCCCCGTCGCGCCTCGGAACGCTGCCGCGAGGGGGCGTTCGGCGGCCAGGATCAGGAGCGCGGCCGCGGTGACGACGAGGCCGGTGCCGATCGCGCGGTTCGGGGCGAGGCGCCCACCGATGACGTTGAGGACGCCGAGGCCGACCACGACGCCGAGCCCGGCGGGCGCGACCAGCACGACGACGTTCTTCTCGCCAAGCCCGAGGACCTCCCGCACGAAGCCTGGCGCCAGGGCGCCCGCGATGGCCACGAGCATGTACGTGAGCGCGATGTACACGAGTGACCAGACGACCGGCGGGTGCGCGCGAAGATACGCGAACGCCTCACCGACGCCCCCGAGCGTCTCGGCCACCGCCGCGCCGGCGACCTGCACGCCGATCCGGCCCGGCTGCGTCGGCGCAGCGACGCTCGGCACCGTCAGGCAGAGGAGGGCGGCACCGCCGAACATCGACGCGACGATGATGAACAACGCCTGGTAGCCGGACAGCGCGAGGACCACCGGCGCGAGGATGATGAATCCTACGAGGAACGCTCCGTTGAACGTGAAGGTGAACAGCGAATTCGCGATAAGCAGGTCGCGTTTGCGCACGATCGCCGGGATCGTCGCCGATTCGGCGGGAACGAAGAACACGGTGATCGCGGCGACCAGGAAGTTCACGATGTATGCGGTGGTCACGCTCTCGCCGAGCACGAGCAGCGGTAGGACGGCCCCAGCCCGCAGCGCGTTCGTCACGACGAGCACGCGCTTGCGGTCGGTGCGATCGACGACCACGCCCGCGAACACGCCGAAGACGACGGCCGGGAGGATCGCGAGCAGGATGAGGATGGAGGACGAGGTGTTCGACTTGGTGATCTCGCCCACCAGCACGATGAGCGAGAACGTCGTCGCGTTCGCTGCCACCTGCGACAGGATCTGCGCGGCCCAGAGGGCGAGGAACGGCCGATTGTGGATGATGCCGCGGTCCGCGGGTTCCCCGGGCTGCTGCATCAGGGACTAGTCGGCCGGTGCCAGAGGGCCACGCTCGGCGAATCGCTTGATGTCGCGCTCGAGCTCGCTCCGCCCGATGAGGACCCGCCGGTCGCACTTCATGCAGCGCACACCGATGTCCGCGCCGAGACGCACGACCCGCCAGGTGTCGCCGCCGCAGGGGTGTGCTTTGCGGAGAACAACGATGTCGTCGAGGTACAACGGCACCGGCGGTTTCGGCATCAGGACTGCGCAGTCTAGAAGTCGCGACCCGCGGGCTGAGGCGGTCGCTGCCGGCGTTCTAGTGCGGCTCGCGAGGCTCGACCCATTTCGCGCGCCACTCAGGAGGCTCGAACTCGGGACCAAAGTAGACCGTCGCCTTCGTGATCTTCCCAGCCGCGAACTCGAAGAAGTTGACGATCCACCAGCTCGAGCCATCCGGGTAGCGGCTCTTGAAGATGGCGGTCCGCGCGTCGCCGGTCCCGGTCACACGGACCAATGCGAAGGATGGGGTCATCGCCCACTGGTCGCCGCCAATGACCTTCGTCCTTCCCCGATCCACGTTGCCTTCCTTGAGTCCGCCGGGGTAGCTCTCGAGGATGGCGCGCATGTTGGACCGTCCGCGGATGACCTCGCCGGACTGTGGGTACTCCGAGTGATAGTCGTCGCTCAGCAGCGCTGCCGCTGCCGCGAAGTCGATCGAGTTGATCGCATCGAGCCAGCGATCGATGATCGCACGCGGGTCCGCCGTGCTGATCGTCACGCTCAGCGCTGGAGCGCGACCGCCGGCAGGTCGAGCGTCGTCTCCTTCGTCACGCTGAAGCGTGTCTTGGGATAGATGAGCTCGAACTGACCCTCGATCCCTCCGGTGCGGGTGATGGCGACGTACATGACGTCCGACGCACCGATAGCCCGCACGGTCCACGGCCCATTGAGCTGCTTACCGTCCAGCATGATGGTCCGCTCCGGTCCGGACGCGTACCAGGACCGCGGACCCACCCGCACGTCGTTCACGGAGATCGCCTCGGCCCCCGCGTTGCGGAGCTCGTTCGTCAGGTCGCTCATCGCCCGGTCGTCGAACGTGCCATCGACCTTCACCGCGATCCCCTGCCCCCGCGCGCCGCTCAGGGCGGCGAAGACGCGCAGCTGGTCGATCTCGTGCTGGCTCTCCGTCAGCGAGCCCTGGCCGCTCGCCACCGAGTCGCGGGCCGCCGTGACCCGAAGGCGGAGGTCGAAGATCTCGTCACGGAGCGAGTTGTTCCGGTCGGAGAGGTTTGCGATGAGCGTCGTAAGCGAGGCCGGTGTCTCGAGCTGCAGGCTGCGCGAGTACACATCCTGCGAGCGGAACTGTGTCACCACGAGGATCCCGAGAAAGAGCGCGATCACGGTCGCCGCGATCCCGCCCGCGTTCGACCTCACTGAGGCACGGCGATCCGGACGGTCAGGGCCCCGTCATACGCGGGGACATTGATCGCGTTCGCGCGGGTCACCCGGAACCCAAGGCCCTGGACGTCGCGCCGGGCTTTGATGTCACGGAGCTGGCTCGGGTCGTCGAAGGCCCCGAGCACGCTGTTCTGCGGCCCGATGACCGCGATGTTGAACGGCGGGGACAGCAACGTGCCGTTCACCATGATCGTGGACCCGACGCAATACACGCTCGTGCTCGAGACGACGCGCTGCGCGTTCACCGCGATCGCCTGCGCGCCGCCGCGCCACGCCGTGTTCAGGATGTCGGTGAGGTCCGTCGAGTGGCAGATGGCCTGGTCGAGATTCGTGGCACCGGCCGCGACCGTGTGCGAGTCGTCGAGCTGCACCATCACCCCGTCGCCGGTCACCGGGCTGAGGCCCGCCTGGGCCTTGAGCTCGCCGAGGCGCTTCTCGATCTCGCTCGCCGCGCCGCTCTGGCTTGCGGCATTCGACTGGATCTGGTCGAGCTGGGCCCGAAGGTCCTGGAGCTGGATCTTGAGGTCGTTCTGCTCCTTCTGCAGGGCGAACGCCGCATCCGTGAGCGGCGCGTTGTACCGGACGGCGATCTGGCTGCGCTCCTGCTGGCCTTGCCACTGCGAGGCCACGAGGAAGCCGAACAGCGTCGCCGGGAGCAGGAGCGCGAGCGCGTGCTTCAGCCGCTGGCGCCTCGGGTCGGATGCCGCCGCGATCGCCGTCACCCCTTCAGTGTCACACGGGCGAGGAGCCGGTCGATCGCCGCCCGCTCGTCCGCCGTGACGTTCGGGTCGCGTTTTCGCCATTCCGCCACGGCCGGGAGCACGCGGGCGAACTCCGCGTCGGCCGCGCCGGCAACGAACGCGTCGATGAATCGGTCGCGTCCTGCCCCGAGCACCAGCCGGGTGACGGCCGGTCCGTCGATCCGCGACGTCTTCCCGATCACGTACATCAGCGCGACGTCAGCCTGGCCGGGCCCGTTAGCCGCATTAGCCCAATCGATGACGACCGGCCCGCGCGAGGTCATGAGCACGTTGCGCGGGTGGAGATCAAGGTGCAGCAGCGGCCCCGGCTCGCCGAAAGGCGTTTCGAGCCCCGGCATCGGCGGGATCTCGTGGAGCCGCCGGTGCAGCTCCGCGAGGATCCTTCGGGCATTACGTCCGATGTTCCACGGCCGCAGTATCTCCGGCATCTCAGGCCCGTCGAGCTTCTCAAGGACGAGATCTGGGCCGCTCGCATCGTGGAGCGCCGGGACCGGATAGCCGTGGGCCGCGGCGTAGCGAAGCAGCTCGGCCTGCTTCGTCGCTGGCCGCCCATCCTTGTGACGGCGCAGGACCCGTCCGTCGCCGAGGTCGAAGACGTCCGCGTCGCGACCGCTCGCGATGAGCTGCACGTCCGTCATTAGACGTCTTGCGCCCTGGCACCCGTCGTTCTAGACAACGGCCGGGATCCCAGGGGAAGGAAGTAGTCCTTTGTTGTCAGCAGCCCCAGAATTGGCGGTGCCAGTTCTGGGGCTGTAGCTCAGCGGATAGAGCGCCGCCGTCCTAAGGCGGGCGTCGTGGGTTCGATTCCCACCAGCCCCTCAAGTGGGCCACGCGGCTCGGGGTGCGCCGTGACCTTCTCGAGGTACGCGACCCAGTCGGCCTTCGGCTTGGCTTCGAGCAGCGCGCCGTCCTTCATCGTGATCGACTCGAAGATCGTCCCGAGCAGACGTCGCCGCTGCGTCGAGTCCATCTCGTCCCAGCGGTCGCCGAGCGATTCAAGCGTCGCGGCATGTTGGGCCGCAGGTGCGGGCTTGGCTGCGACCGCGATCGTCTCGAGCTCCTGCCGCAGCGCGGCGATCTCGCGACGGAACGCCGCCTCGTCGGTGCGCGCGCCCGACTCCCACGAGACGCGCAGCCGCTGGATCTTCGCGTCGATGGCCTGCCGGCGCTCCGGGGCCGTCTGGGCGGCGCTACGGCGGCCATGCGTCGATCGGGCCTTCGCATAGACGTCGCGCCATGACGTCTGCACAGTGATCGACCGTATCCAGTCGTGCGCCTCGGCCTCGAGTACCTTCGCGTCCGCCCGGGGCTCGCTGCACCGGCCAGCCGCCTCGCGGGTGCGGCAGAGGTAGACGCGACGCTCGCGGGCTGCCTTCGCGCGGACGTTGTCGCCGCAGGATCCGCAGACGAGCAGCCCGGTGAGCGTGTGCATGACCCGATGGTCGCCCCGGCCGCGATCGCGTTGGCGGCCGCGGCGGATCTCCAAGCAGCGCGTCCAGAGGTCCCAGTCGATGATTGCCGGGAATGTGCCCCGCACGATCTCCCCATCCGGGTTCTGCCGGCGCTTGTGGATGAACCGGCCCGCATAGCGCATGTTGAGCAGCAGGTCCCGGACGCGGTCGACGGTCCAGTACGAGAGCTGCTCGGCCCGGCGTCCGACGTGACCGCGATCGTGTTGCGGCGGTCGGAGGCCCTGCTCGTTGGCCCAGATCGCGAGCGTGCGAATGCTGTGCGCGCCCGTCGCGTACTCCTCGAAGAGCCGGCGGACGACCGCGGCCGGATCCGGGTCGATCACGATGCCGTCCTCGCCGCGGGTGTAGCCGCAGGGCAGCGGCCCGACGAGCCCGCCACCGCGCGCGAGCTGCTCCCAGTTCGCGGCAATCCGCTCGCTCGTGAGCTCGCGCTCGAACTGCGCGAGCGTCGCGAGGATCCCGAAGAACGCCCGACCCGATGCGGTCGACGTATCGACCGACTCTTTCGCGGAGACGAAGGCCACGCCCGCGCGCTGCATCTCCTCGATGAGGTCGTACAGGTCGCGCACGCTGCGCCCGAGGCGGCTCATCGACCACACCGCGACGAGCGCGACGTCGGCGCCCTGCATCCGTTCGCGGAGTCGCTCGAGTCCCGGTCGCGCCGTGTTCTTGCCTGAGCGGTGGAGATCCTCGAAGACCTCCACCTGCAGGCCGTGGAGCGCCGGCAGCGCCTTCACCTGCTCGATCTGCGTTCGCGGCGATAGCGCGCGCAAGTGTGCGTCGCTGCCGTCTTCGCGGAGCCGCTCGCGATCACCGCGGTCGAGGCGCGACACGCGGACGTAGATCAGCGCGGCCCTCTTCTTCGTCATCATGGTCAGCGTCGTCACCTCTTGCCACCCTTCCGGCGCGGCTTCGCCGCGGCCCTTGTCTTCGGTCGGTCGATCTGCTTGAGAAGCGCAGCCGCCGCTTCGGTCAGCTCGCCACCGGCGCGACCGCGTAGTCCCGCGCCGGTCAGCAGCGGCGGCCTCGCGCAGCGCGCCGCGTGGAGGTCGTCGCGCACGGCGCTCTCGTCGCGACGTTGGATCGCCGCAACCCGCGCACGAGGCGCGAGATGACCCTGGCGGAGCGCCCGAACGTACAGCGCCGCGGTCTGGGCGAGACGCTGCCCGCGCGGCAGTCGCTTCCACCGGGCGTGCTCGATGGCCGATGTCGAGGCAAGGGGGTCCCAGCGAGCGGCGTTCTGCAGCCACAGGGCGAGCACCTCACCGATGCGGATGATTGAGCGTGCTCTATCGGTCGTGAGACCACCGGGGGGAATGGCCTCCGGCGGTCGCGTCGACTCGATCACCAGGCTGGTCACGACCCGAACGCCGGCCTGCAGCGTCAGGTGGTAGGTCACCTGCCACCCGTGCTCGTCGGCAGGGACGGTCATCGCGAATGGGAATGGGTCGCTCGCCAGCGCCATAGCCGGAGCCTAGTACGTAGGCAACGCGCTGGCAACGTCTCGAGGTGGTGTTGAGACCGCGGGGCTTGTCAACACCCGCGATGCCCTGTCATGGTGTTGTCAATGGACATCGCATCGCTCGTCGCGCGCAGCAGGACCCGCCGCAGGCTGCCGGAGCCGCGCTTCCGCGCACTGATCCGCGAGAACGCGAAACTGTCCCAGCGCGAGGTCGCGGCGGGGCTGAACGTGAACGTGTCGACGATCAGCCGATGGGAGTCCGGCCAGCGCGAGCCGCGTGACGGCAAGGTCCTGACCGCGTACGTCGAGCTGCTCGACCGCCTGGCGAGCGTCAAATGAGTGCGTCCCTGCACCCCGACGTGCTCGCGACCGCGCTGCGGATCTCGCTCCCGCGGGCGTTACGGCATGGCGGCTGATGGTGTCTTCCCGGCGATTCGGCTGAGCCGGTGATGGCCATTCAGGTGCCCGCTGGCATCTTGGCGACGCTCCGAACACTCGCCGAGATTCACGACGAGCTCGATCAGCGCGCGCCCGAGGCAGATCCCCGTAGAGAACGCAAGAGCCGCACCCACCACAGTGCGGCCCTCGCTTATTCGTCGGAGGTCCTCGAGCCGAGCAAACAGACCGCCTAAGCAAAACGCGCCCCCGGCCTTGCCGCCGATTGGGGGCGCGTTCTGAGGAGATCCGATGAGGACGCTACCACCTCGCGTGCCGCGCACTCGCGTAGTCATGCCACCGCCCACCGGGCCGCTGCCGGCCGCCTACCAGGACGAGCTGTTCGACGCTGATCGCGTCGCTCTCGCCTTCGGTGAGGTGCCGCCGCCCGACGTCGTGATCGATTGGACCTGCCCGACATGCGGCGACGAGCGAATCACCGCGCTCGCGCTCGTCGGGGACCGCTGGATCTGTGAGCGCGACTTCTATTGGCTTCGACGCGCGGGATGCGATCCGAAGATCCGCGACGTCATCGAGTTCCCGCTCGTGCTCCCGGTGGCCTGATGAGCGACGCGCTGCTCGAGGCTGCGCTCAGCTACGCGAAGCTCGGACTCGCGATCTTCCCGACCGCGGGCAAGATCCCGCGGACCGCGCGCGGGTTCCTCGATGCGACGGCGGATGAGGCCCAGGTGCGCGAGTGGTGGGGCCAATGGCCGGATGCGGGCATCGGCCTGCCGACCGGCGCGCGCAACGGGCTCGTGGTCGTTGATGTAGACGACGCCGAGGCATTCGAGGCCTTCCAGCGCGACCACGGACGCTTGCCGGAGACCGAGGAGGCCATCACCCCGAGCGGCGGCCGGCACCTGTACTTCCGGCATCCCCGCAACGGTGCGCTGGTCCGCAACGCCGCAGGGCTGCGCGGGTACGTCGGGGTCGACGTGCGCGCCGATGGCGGCTACGTGGTCGCGCCGCCGACACCCGGCTACGCGTGGGAGGTTTCTGAGCACGATCGCGCCGACCTGCCCAGCGTGTTCCTCGAGTTCGCCGCGCCGCGGAGCGCAGCGCGAGGCACGGAGGCTGAGCCGATCCTCGAGGGTGCGCGCAATGCCGCGCTCGCGTCGCTCGGCGGCTCGATGCGCTCGCGAGGCATGACTGAGGCGGCGATCCGTGCCGCGCTGCTCGAGGAGAACGCCGCGCGCTGCCATCCGCCCCTTCCCGATGATGAGGTTGCGGCCATCGCGAAGTCGGTGAGCCGGTACGAACCGGAAGAGGGGCCGCGGCTGCGTCGCGGGCAAGCGCCGCATGTTGATGCCCACCATGACGAGGTGCGGCGCGTACGCGCCGAGGCACGCGAGAGCGCCGCGAACACGAGCAGCGCCCTGCGCTGGTTCTCTGCCGCCGAGCTCGCCGCGGAAGCCGTGGACTACGTGCTGCCCGAGGGCTTGCCCGTCCTCGAAAGCCGGTCGCTCATCTTCCCGCGCCGCTCGCACATCCTCTCGGCGCCGCCGAAGGCGGGCAAGACGACGGTGCTGCTGCAATCCATCCCAGAGTGGTGCGCTGCCGGCCAGCGGGTGCTGTACATGACCGAAGAGGCGAAGGACATTTGGCTCGGGCGGATCAAGAGCTGGTCGACGATCCCGCAGAGCCTCGATGTCGTCTTCGCGCTCGGCCAGGACCCCGACGAGCTCCTCCGGCTGGCCTACGGGCAGCCACACGACATCACCGTGCTCGACACCGGCCGGAGTCTCCTGCAGTTCGAGGACGAGAACAGCAACAGCGAGGTCGCGGCCCGGATCCGGCCGTGGACCGAAGGCCAGATCGCCACCGGCAGCGCGCTGATCCTCGCGCTGCACGCTCGAAAGGGCGGCGGGTCGCACGGCGAGGCCGTCGCCGGGGCGGGCGCGTTCCTCGCGCTCGTGGACATCGTGCTCGAGCTGCGCTGGGGCAGCAGCAAAGAGCGCCGCGTCCTCTCCGGGCTCTCGCGCGAACTCACCATCCCGATCTCCTCTACGAGCGCGACGACGACGGGGTCCTCCGTCCGCTCGGTGATCCGAGCGACGTCCGCGCTGAGGAGCTCCGGCAGGCGCTCGTCGATGCGCTGCCCGCTGAGTGGGCCTCCACCGAACAGGTGATCGCGGAGCTGACGCTCGAGCCGATGCCGACCGCGCGGCACCTGCGCCGGGTGCTCGGCGAGCTCGTCGAGTCCCGCCTCGCTGAGCGCCAGGGCGGGACCAGGGACACCGAGTGGCGACGGGGCAAGGGATTCGGACGTGTTTCGACCTAAGGTTGCCGACCGTCCGAATCAACCCGGCGGGCGTTTTCTGGCCGCCGAAGCTCATTCGGACATACCTAAATCTCTTAGGTATGGATGTCCGACCGAATCGCCAGAGCCACCGCCTATGGCCTGACCGGCGACCCCGCATGCGGTCCCGAGCGAGAGCGAAAGAGGAAAGGTCTAGAAGATGACGAGGCAAGCAGCGGAACCGAAGTACGCCGACACGATCAGCTTCGGCAAGGTCGCACCGGGCTCGACATGGGAAGGCACCTACACCGACAAGCGGATCGTCCCGACGACGAGCGGGCGTGACGCCACCGTCTACACGATCGAGAACGGCGAGGGCCCGGTCGAGTTCTGGGGCGTGACCGCCTTCGAGCGCCGGATGGACATCGTGCCGAAGGGCAGCTATGTCTGGATCACCTACCGCGGCAAGGTCGCGACGAAGTCCGGCACCCCGCGCCACGAGGTGCTGGTCGAGTTCGACCCCGACACCGCGGCATCCGGCACTGCCGCGAGCGAGCTCCCGTTCTAG